>DASUDM010000144.1:0-6790 GCA_036275575.1 Sphingorhabdus sp.
TGGAATAGAGCTTCGGGCTCTGCATCAATTTGTCAGCAGCAAGAATGTTGATGATTCCCCGCCCCTTGTCATCACAAACAATGAAATCATCCAGGTCGAGCGCGGGTTCACCGAAGAAGCGATCGCCCCCTTGTGAACGCAATTGCAGCAGCGAACGCTGGATTGAACCTACGCTTTGCTTGGAGACATTGCCGTAGGTCGTGGTCATTTCATCAGCGCGGTCGGCGATGTTGACCAACATGGCTTGCAGGTCATCAAGGTCCAGCAGCAGCATGCCTTCCTTGTCTGCGACATGAAATGCTATGGTCAGCACTCCTTCTTGCACCTCGTTGAGGTCCATTAGTCGCGCCAGCATCAGCGGGCCCATTTCGGACACGGTCGTGCGAACCGGATGGCCGCTCTCACCAAAAAGATCCCAGAACTGAACAGGATTGTCCGAATAGACCCATTCGCTGTCGCCAATTTCCTTGGCACGATTCGCGAACACCTCGTGGTTCTTCTGCGTTGCTGCGCCGGCCATCGCCATTCCCGCAAGGTCACCCTTTACGTCTGACACGAACACGGGGACGCCAGCCCGCGAGAATCCCTCTGCCATGACCTGCAAGGTTATGGTCTTTCCGGTGCCTGTTGCCCCGGCGATCAGGCCATGGCGATTGGCCCTTTTCCAATTGATAGCCTGCCGCGCACCTTCGGCCGTCGAACCGATGAAAAGGCCTTCGTCAGACATGTGCCACTGCTCCCTGCAAAAAATTTCCAAGCAAAGGACAACAACGCCAGCCCGTTCAGGTCAAGTAATATCCGTTGGTATAACCAAGGGCATAAACGGAAACGCTTTGTCGGCCTAGCCGACTCAACTGGCCGCAAAGCGCCTGCCGGAAGCTTTTCTGTCGCCGATTTGGCCGTTAGTTGTGACTTGTAAATTTTGATTGGGGGTAAAAGGTGCGCGCTTTCGCCAGATTGGGTTTGATGCTTTTGCCGCTGACCGCTTTGTACGGCTGCGTTTCCGCGCCGGCAAAACCGTTGCCGCAGGCCCGCCCCAAACCGGCGGCGACTGTCGCCCAACCGGCCCCGCCACCGACCCAGCGACAGACCCCTCCTCCCAAGGTCGTTCGGGCGAACATACCTGAGCAATTGATTGCAGATATCGATCTTGCCTGGAGGCAGTTTCCCGGAAAAACAGGGATAGCAGTCCAGCGCATCGACGGAGACTGGGTCACGGGAAAACGGTTGGGCGAACTGTTTCCGCAGCAAAGCGTTTCCAAAATGTGGGTGGCGATGACCATCCTCGACCAGGTGGACAATGGGCGTCTGCGGCTTGACCAAAAGGTGCGCATTACCATGTCCGACCTTGCGGTTTTCCATCAGCCGATCCGTGAGCGGGTGGTTGCCAATGGCGTGGTTGAAGAAACCATCCAGAGCCTGATGGAACAGGCTATCACCGCCAGTGACAATACCGCCAATGACAGCCTTTTGCGCACTGCGGGCGGCCCGGAGGCCGTGCGCAATTTCATCGAACGCAAGAAACTGGGAAAGATTCGCTTCGGACCGGGTGAGCGGCTGATGCAGAGCCAGATTGCGGGCCTTAGCTGGCAGCAGGATTACTCGATCGGCCGCCGGTTTTACACGGCCCGCTCCGCACTGCCTCGCGAGCGACGCCAAGCCGCGCTGGAAGCCTATCTCGCCGACCCTGTCGATGGTGCTGCACCAGAAGCGATCGCAAATGCGCTTGCAAAGTTGGCGAAAGGCGAATTGTTGTCACCGGCCTCGACGCGTTTACTGCTGGGCATGATGGAGCGCACCAAAAGCGGGCCCAACCGCTTGAAGGCGGGTGTTCCTGCAGGTTGGCGCTTTGGTCACAAAACCGGGACAGGGCAGGAACTCGATCCGCTATCGACCGGGTATAATGATATAGGCATCATGACCGCGCCTGATGGCACGCGCTATGCCGTGGTTGTCATGATTGCGAGCACGACCTCACCCATTCCGGCACGCATGGCGATGATGCAGGCTGTATCGCGCGCGGTGGCCACGCACCACCGCTAAGGCGTCACTCGTCCACCTGTTCCGAAAGCGTTTTTGGATCGGCCTGCTGCTCTTCAAGTTTGGACGCCGCATCATCGAGCGCTTTGGCATCCTCGACCGTCAGGCCGCCGGGGCCTGGATCCGTTGGTGCGGGGCCACAAGCAGCGAGAATGAGAACAAGAGCGAGGCATTTGCGCATCGCCGATTGCTACCATTCCACCCGCGCACAACGCAAAGAAAAAGGCTGCCCTGCAAGCAGGACAGCCCTTTTCAAACTTAGCTGTAAGCTAAGAAGCTATTACTTGGTAGCTTCCTTGGCAGCTTCGCCAGCAGCGGCAGCAGCGTCACCAGCCTTGGCAGCAGCGTCGCCAGCAGCGGCAGCAGCGTCCTTACCAGCTTCAGCAGCTTCGCCAGCAGCGGCAGCGGCGTCACCAGCAGCAGCTTCTGCACCAGCAGCAGCGTCGGTAGCAGCTTCAGCGCCAGCAGCAGCTGCGTCAGCAGCTTCTTCTGCACCAGCAGCAGCTTCTTCAGTGGTAGCTTCTTCTGCGCCCGAGCAAGCAGCCAGAGCCATTGCCGAAGCGAGAACGAGAGAAACAGCAATCTTTTTCATTTGGGAAATCCCCCTAACAAGAACTTCAGAAAACCTGACAAGCAGCATGCGTTGTGCATAGCTTGACTTGCGGAGGTTGCACTAGCCGCTTCAAACACCCAACGCAATCGGGTTTTTTCTACAAAATGCGTAGAGTGCGCCTGTTCGGGCTGTTTTGACGACCACCGGTTCAAAAATCTGTCACAAATGCGCCGATTGACAGCATATAAAGATTTCTTTATATGCCTTTCAAATGACGCCTTTGCTCAACATAATGCGCGCTTTAGCCGATCCAACGCGGATGCGAATCACGCTTTTGATACGGCAATTGGAGCTTTCGGTCAGCGAAGTTGTACAGATTTTGGGTCAAAGCCAGCCCAGGGTATCGCGTCATATCAAGATTTTGGACGAAGCTGGCATTGCCGAGCGAAGGCGTGAAGGTGCGTGGGTTTTCCTGCGCCCCGGCCCGATGCTCCACCATCCCGCGATCGAACCCTTGTTCAGCCTGCCTGGTACTGAAGATTCCAAACCAGTGTTGCGCGATCTTGCCCGGCTTGAGGAAGTCCGTTCCGCACGAACAGAAATGGCCGCAGCCTATTTCGATTCCCATGCAGCCGAATGGGATCAAATCCGTTCGCTGCACATCGCCGAGGCCGAGGTTGAAACCGCGATGCGCGCCATCCTTGGCGAAGCTCCAATGGGCCGGGTTCTCGATATTGGCACCGGCACGGGCCGGATGATCGAATTGTTCGCGCGCGAGGCCGGGCGTTTCGTTGCGCTTGATAACAGTGTCGAGATGTTGCGGCTTGCCCGGGCGAAACTGGCTGGATTGCCAGATGCCGCTGCGGTCCAATCGCACACCGAAATCGTGCTGGGCGATTTCAATGGCCTGCCCTTCCCCGATGGCAGCTTTGACACGATTCTGTTCCACCAGGTGCTGCATTATGCGCAGCATCCCGAACGCGCGATAGCGGAGGCTGCCCGGGTGCTGGCGCCGGAAGGCCGTTTGATGGTGGTCGATTTCGCCTCGCACGATCTGGAAGAGTTGCGCAGCGTCCATGCCCATGCCCGTCTCGGATTTACCGATGAAAGCATGGCACGGGCCTTTGCCGCCGTTGGACTCGTACCAGCGCGCACCGAAACGCTGGCGGGTGGCAAACTCGCCGTCAAAATCTGGCTCGGCCAGCGGGGCAATAGCGCCATCGAATCTCCCAAACTCAGGATAGTTGCATGATATTGTCGCTCGACCAGATGGCCGAATCGCGCCGCGCGCTTGCCAGTTCGCTTTTTGCAGGGCTGCCCGGCGACGCCGAAATCAGCTTTGAATTCTTCCCGCCCAAGACCGAGAAGATGGAAGAGCAGCTTTGGGAATCGATCGTCACGCTCGCCCCGCTCTCTCCGCGTTTCGTCTCGGTCACTTATGGCGCTGGCGGCTCCACCCGCGAACGCACGCACAACACCGTCGCGCGCATCGCAAAGGAAACGAGCATCCCGGCTGCGGCGCATCTGACCTGCGTCGATGCCACGCGCGATGAAATTGCCGAGGTAGCCAACGCCTACTGGAATGCCGGTGTGCGCCACATCGTCGCGCTGCGCGGCGACCCGCCCAATGCAGGCGGCAAGTTCGAACCGCATCCGCAAGGCTATGCCAGCGCTGCCGAGCTGGTCGAAGGATTGCGCAAGCTGCATCCTTTCGAAATTTCGGTGAGCGCCTATCCCGAAACCCACCCGGAAGCCGCATCGGCGCAATCGGATATAGATTTCCTGAAGCGCAAGCTTGACGCGGGGGCCAGCCGCGCCATCACGCAATTCTTCTTCGAGCCCGAAACTTTCTTTCGCTTTCGCGACGCGGTGGCCGCTGCAGGAATCGACCCGGAGATCGTTCCCGGCATCATGCCGGTTTCGAACTTCGCCGCAATCCAGCGCATGTCGAAGATGACCGGGACGGCGATCCCCGACTGGATGGCACATCTGTTCGAGGGGCTGGATGACCACCCCTCGGCTCGCCAACTCGTTGCTGCGACCATTTCCGCCGAAATGTGCCGCCGCCTTTATGCTGGTGGGGTACGCCAATTCCATTTCTACACCTTGAACCGGGCGGAGCTGAGCTATGCCATCTGCCACTTGCTCGGCAAACGTCCGGTCGAAGCCGCAAAGGAGGTTGCCGCATGAGCGCCCGCGAAGAATTTACCGCACGCTGCAAGGAACGCATCCTCGTTTTCGATGGCGGCTATGGCACCGCGATCCAGCGCCACAAGCTGGAGGAAGCCGATTATCGCGGCAAGCTGGACCTCGCCAAGGATCAGAAAGGCAATAATGACCTGCTTTCGGTCACGCGCCCCGATATCATCGCGGGAATCCACGATGCCTATCTGGAAGCCGGCGCGGACATGATCGAGACCAACACTTTTAGCTCTACGCGTGTAGCGATGGCCGATTATGGCTGCGAGCATCTGGTACGGCAGATCAATGTCGAAAGCGCAAAGCTGGCGAGGGCCTGCGCCGACAAGGCCGAAGCGAAGGATGGTCTGAAACGCTTTGTAGCCGGATCAATCGGCCCGACCAACAAGACGCTGTCGCTTTCCCCCGACGTCAATGATCCGGGTTATCGCGAAGTCGATTTCGACACGTTGAAAGCTGACTATCGCGAACAATGTGATGCCCTGATCGAAGGCGGGGTCGATTTCCTGCTGATCGAAACCATCTTCGACACGCTCAATGCAAAGTGTGCCGCGATGGCCGCGCAGGAAGCGGCGGCAGCTTCTGGGCGCGATGTTCCGCTTATGATTTCGATGACAATCACCGACATGGCCGGCCGCAACCTCTCCGGCCATACGGTCGAGGGGTTCTGGAACACGATCCGCCATGTGAAACCACTGACCATCGGTTTGAACTGCTCGTTCGGCGCGGACCTGTTGCGTCCCTATCTGTCTGAACTCGCCAAACAGGCGGATGCGCTGGTGATGGCCTATCCCAATGCAGGCCTTCCCAACGAGCTTGGCCAATATGACGAACTGCCCGAACAGACCGCCAAGCTGATCGAGCAGTGGCTCGACGATGGCCTGGTCAATGTTGTCGGCGGCTGTTGCGGCACGACACCGGCGCATATCGCCGCCATTGCCAAAGCCGTTGCCGACCGCGCACCAAGGCAGGTGCCAAGCGCACCGGTGGCGACGCGGCTGGCGGGTCTGGAGCCGTTTGTGATGGCTGCTTGAGTTATTGGAAAAGGCTGTGTCACCCCCAACTTGATTGGGGGTCCATGGTCTGACACCGAAGTTTGAACCGCCATATCAGGCCATGGATTCCCGCTTTCGCGGGAATGACAATGATAGAGTAAAAATGACAACCACGACCAACACCTCCCGCTTCGTGAACATCGGCGAACGCACCAACGTTACCGGATCGGCCAAGTTCAAAAAGCTTGTCCTCGCCGGGGATTATGAAGCCGCCGTCGAAGTCGCGCGCGACCAGGTGGAAAACGGCGCGCAGATCATCGACGTCAACATGGACGAAGGCTTGCTCGACGCCGAGCTGGCGATGACAACCTTTCTGAAGCGTATCGCCGCCGAACCAGACATCGCCCGCGTGCCGGTGATGATCGACAGTTCAAAATGGAGCGTAATCGAAGCGGGCCTGAAATGCGTTTCGGGCAAACCCGTGGTCAACTCGATCTCGATGAAAGAGGGCGAAGAGGCTTTCCTCCACCACGCCCGCTTGTGCATGGCCTATGGCGCCGCTGTCGTCGTGATGGCATTTGACGAAGCCGGCCAAGCAGACACCAAGGAACGCAAGGTCCAGATCTGCAAGCGCGCCTATGACCTGTTGGTCGGCATCGGTTTCCCGCCCGAAGACATCATCTTCGACCCCAATATCTTCGCGGTCGCGACCGGCATCGAAGAACATAACAACTACGGTGTTGATTTCATCGAGGCGGTGAAGGAATTGCGCCAGCTATGCCCGCATGCCCATTATTCGGGCGGGCTTTCAAACCTCAGCTTCTCTTTCCGCGGCAATGAGCCAGTCCGCCGGGCAATGCACAGCGTGTTCCTCTACCACGCCATTCCCGCCGGGCTCGATATGGCGATCGTCAACGCTGGTCAGCTTGATGTGTATGACACCATCGATCCGGAATTGCGCGAGGCGTGCGAGGATGTGATCCTCAACCGGCGCGAAGATTCG
>DASUDM010000145.1:0-3485 GCA_036275575.1 Sphingorhabdus sp.
GGCTTTTGCGCGTTTGCGCATCACGCCAATCATCGGCTTCCTGCTGGTGGGCGTCCTCGTCGGACCAATGGGCCTCGGTGCATTGGCGGACCGGATACCGTGGCTGCGCTGGATTACGATATCGGATACCGAAGATATCACACGGATAGGTGAGTTCGGCATCATCCTGCTGCTGTTTGGGATCGGGCTGGAGCTGTCATTTCGCCGTTTATGGCGCATGCGCAGGCAAGTATTCGGGCTAGGTGCAGCCGAACTGTTCGGAGGCGCCATCCTCATCGGCGCTGCGCTATATGCAGTCGGATACAGCCCTGTCCAAGCGATAGGTCTAGGCCTCGCCCTCTCATTGTCTTCAACTGCACTTGTACTACCGATAGCGGGTACGACATCATCGGTTGGTCGGTCAGCGTTTGCAATGCTGCTGTTCGAAGACCTAGCCATCGTCCCAATCATTTTCGTACTGGGCGTACTCGGACCGCAAGCAGCCAGTGGCAGCGGGTGGGATGGCCTGTTCACGGTCATGTGGCAGGGGCTCGCCGTCATCATCGTCATGCTAATCGCGGGCCGTTTCCTGCTGCCGCCCTTGTTCGGGCAGGCAGCGCGAACGAAGAGCCCCGAACTCTTTATTTCAGCGACTTTGCTCGTCGTCATCCTGTCGAGCCTTGCGACTGCAGCCGTCGGATTGTCACCGATTGTCGGTGCGCTTATCGCCGGCCTGCTGATTGCCGAAACCGACTATCAGGGCGAAGTGGAAACCGTTGTCGAGCCATTCAAAGGGCTGGCACTGGGTGTCTTCCTGATCAGCATCGGCATGCAGATAGATGTCGGGTTCATCATGGCCAATTGGGACAAGCTGGCTGCTGCAGTTGTCGTGGCCGTATTGGCCAACGCTTTTGTTGTAGGCAGCCTATTAAAGTTCGCAGGCGCGCGCCCTGGTGTCGCGACCGAGACCGGCCTGTTGATGGCCAGCCCATCCGAGACAACGCTTATCGTATTGGGCGCGGCCAGTGCAGCCCAGATCATCGATCCGGAAACCGCAAAATTCTGGCAAGTAGCAACCGCGATTGGGCTGTTGATCACCCCCATTTTAGCGCGCATCGGACATGATATGGCTCGGCGGATCGAAGTGCGCTCGACAGGCTTGGCGCTGGAAGAAGAAAGCGGGAGCACCGATGAACCGCGCACCATCGTCATTGGCTTCGGCAGGGTGGGTATCTTGGTTGCGGACATGCTGAAAGTGCACGACCAGCCTTATCTCGCGGTAGAAAACAATGTCGATGCGGTGATTGCCGCCCGCAGGGAGGGTTATAACGTCATCTTTGGCGATGTCGCCAAACCACAAACACTAAACCGATTGCATCTCGATAATGCTAAGGGGATAGTGTTGACAATGAACGACCCTGTGCTGGCCGCCAAAGTTACCAAAAAAGTCCGTGCCCAGTTTCCTGACCTGACCATTGTAGCCCGCGCCCGCGACGCCGATCATGCCGCAGAGCTATACCTTGCAGGCGCAAGCGACGCAGTGCCGGAAACACTCGAAAGCTCGTTGCAGCTTTCAGAGGCGGTTTTGGTCGACTTAGGCGTGGCCATGGGGCCCGTTATCGCGTCAATCCATGAAAAGCGCGACGAGTTCCGCCGCGCCATCAAAGAAGGTGCCGAGTTGGAGGAAGCCCCGCGGTTAAAGCTGCGCTCACGGCTCAGCCAGCCAGCGCAGCCTTGATCGCATCGATGCCTGCCTGCGCCTGATCGCTACCGGCAGGGCCGCCGCCTTGGGCCATTTCCGGACGGCCGCCGCCGCCCTGCCCGCCCATCGCCGCTGTTGCCGCACGAACGAGATCAGGGGCAGAGAATTTGCCGACCAGATCCTGCGATACAGCAACGACAACGGTGTTCGCATTTTCATTAGCCGCAATGATTGCAACCACGCCGCCACCAAGCGCCTTCATCTGTTCATCGGCCAGACCGCGCAGCGCTTTGGGCTCGATACCGGGGATGACCTGACCCATGAAGTTGGTATCGCCCACCTTCTCGGCTTCCGCCTTGGGCCCGGAACCGCCCGACAACGCCAGCTTGGTCTTGGTATCGGACAGTTCTTTCTCAAGCGCGCGGCGTTCTGCCAGCAGCGTTTCAACACGCGCCGCCACTTCATCAGGTGCAGTTTTCAGCAGCGATGCGATATCCTTCAACTGGCCTTCGCGACGCGCCAGATGCTGCCGCGCGGCTTCACCAGTCAATGCTTCGATGCGGCGGATACCACTTGCCACCGCACCTTCGGAGACGATGGTCATCAAGGCAATGTCGCCGAGCGCGTTCACGTGAGTGCCGCCGCAAAGCTCGACCGAATAATTGGCACCGCCAGTGTCACCCATGCTGAGAACGCGGACTTCATCGCCATATTTCTCACCAAAGAGCGCGAGCGCGCCCGCCGCCACTGCCTCATCGGGGGCCATCAGGCGCGTGGTCACTGCGGTGTTACGGCGAATCTGCGCGTTCACTTCCGCTTCGATATCCGCAATTTCCTCGGGCGACACCGCCTGGTTGTGCGAGAAGTCAAAACGCAGGCGATCGGGTGCCACAAGGCTGCCCTTCTGCGTCACATGGCCGCCAAGGCGGTTGCGCAATGCGGCATGCAGCAAGTGCGTGGCGCTATGGTTTGATCGCAGAGCATCCCGACGTGCGGTATCGATCTTGAGCTGGACGACGTCGCCCACCTTCACTTCACCGGCATCAACGGTAAGCTGGTGCGCGTGCAAGCGGCCGAGCGGTTTTGACGTGTCGTTCACCGTCGCTGCAAAACCGGAAAGGCTGGAAATGCTGCCCGCATCGCCCATCTGGCCACCGCTTTCGCCATAGAATGGCGTCTGGTTGGTGATCAGGGTCACGCTATCGCCGGCCTTGGCGGATTGCACTTCAGCGCCATCCTTGACCAGCGCCATTACCTGCCCTTCGCCTTCGCTGGCGGTGTAGCCGGTAAATTCGGTCGAACCGACGCGTTCGGCGATATCGAACCAGACCTCGTCCGAAGCCTTGGCGCCCGAACCCTTCCAGGCTGCACGGGCGCGCTCTTTCTGCTGCGCCATTTCCGCATCGAAACCTTCACGGTCGATGCCAAAACCCTGCGCGCGCAAGGCGTCTTCGGTCAGGTCATAGGGGAAGCCATATGTATCATAGAGCTTGAACGCGGTTTCACCGGGCAGAATATCGCCCTGCCCCATTTTTGCGGTTGCCTCGTCAAGCAGCTTGAGGCCTTTGTCGAGCGTGCGGCGGAACTGGGTTTCTTCCTGTTTCAGCGTCGCTTCGATTAGCGGTTGCGCGCGAAGCAGTTCGGGATAGGCCGCACCCATTTCAGCGGCAAGGCTGCCGACCAAGCGGTGC
This sequence comes from Sphingorhabdus sp., assembly GCA_036275575.1. Taxonomy (GTDB): domain Bacteria; phylum Pseudomonadota; class Alphaproteobacteria; order Sphingomonadales; family Sphingomonadaceae; genus Sphingorhabdus_B. The sequence continues at coordinate 3,373 of DASUDM010000145.1, forward strand.
ATCAAAGGCTCTTTGGCACCCAGCAAATGTGCGTGGCGCATTGCGCGGCGCATTATGCGGCGAAGCACATAACCGCGCCCTTCATTCGACGGCATCACGCCATCTGCCAGAAG
>DASUDM010000146.1:0-4161 GCA_036275575.1 Sphingorhabdus sp.
TTCACGATCGACGCATCGAAAAAGGCATAGCTGATGGCTCGCTTTTCCGGGATGGTGAAGCGGGCGGAGTTGGCACGATAATAAGCCTGAAGCTGTGCATCACTGGGCGGCGTAGTCGGCAAGAATGCCTGCGACGGCACAAGGGCCACGTTACCCGAACGCTTCTCAAGCAATAGCGAAGCATAAGGCAGGACCAGACTGTTCGGAGCAGGTGCGCCAACGCCGGCGACCGGCAGGATTTGCTGCGCGTACAGATTCTGGGTGAAATCGTCGCGGATCATCGCTTCAGTAAGATCAAGACCCTGCAAAAAGGCTTGAAATGCCTGCTCGCTGAACTTGCCATCGGGTCCGGTCACATTGGGGAGCTTGCGAATTTCGGAGTCGACAAGGCGCTTGCTGACAGCAATGCCATGTTCTTCGCCAAAGGCAGAAAGGGCATAGCGGTTGATCAGTCGCTCAAGCGTTCCATCAAGTCCGCCGCTTTCGACAAATTTGGCCATATCCAGCGTTGGATTGTCGCGGCGTTCGGCCCGCAGGCTGTTGTCGAGCAGATCCTGGAATTCACCAAGACCGATGCTCTTTTTACCCACCTTGGCTACATGACCCTGGCCCAATCCGCCAAAGCTGCCCGAACCGGTGACATCGCCCAAGGCAAAAGCAAAACCGACGAGCACGACGAAAGCGAGGGCAAACATGGCACCCCAGCGTGAACCCAGAAGCTTGCGGATGAAACTGATCATATCGGTCCTGAAAATGGTATGGCTACGCGCAATCGGAGCCCGCTTTAGGCGGCACTTGGCAGGCAATCAAGCGCGAAGGCCATTTGGATTTGCAATGGGGATTTGCTAGCGGGCCGAATCAAATCTTTTCGACATATAGACCCGCAGAGGAACCCGGGATGCGCAAACTGATCGCAGGCAATTGGAAGATGAACGGGCTCTATGCCGAACTGGACGATGTTGCGGCAATAGCCGCCGCCGTGTCGGCATATCCGTCGGTTGATACCGCCCTCTGCCTTCCAGCTACCCTGATCCGTGCGGCCACAGAGCGTTTCGCCAGCTTGGCAATTGGCGGGCAGGATTGCCACATGGCGCCTTCGGGTGCGCACACCGGATGCATCTCCGCTGAAATGCTTGCCGATGCCGGTGCAAAGCTGACGATTGTCGGCCATAGCGAGCGACGTGCAGCCCAAGGTGAAAACGACGCCGACATTCGCGGAAAGGCACTCGCAGCCAAGCGGGCAGGGATTGCTGCCATTGTTTGTGTAGGAGAAACCGAAGCAGAGCGTGACGCCGGACAGGCTGAGGCGATTGTGCTCGGGCAATTGGCCGGCTCGCTTCCGGATGAAGCAGCAAGCGATTGGCTCTCAGTCGCCTATGAACCAGTCTGGGCGATCGGTACCGGTCGGATACCTTCAGTCGAGGATGTGGCAGCGATGCATGCCGCCATTCGCGGCGCGTTGGTTGCTCGCTTCGGTGACGATGGCGCAGCCATTCGGATTCTTTATGGCGGTTCGATGAACGGTGAAAATGCGTCAAGCCTGCTCGCAATCGCCAATGTCGACGGTGGATTGATTGGCGGTGCTAGCCTGAAAGCGGAGAAATTCCTGCCCATAGTGCAAGCCGCCGCAGACGCGTAAAGCGGCGGAGCCTCGGCCGTTTTGGGTACGCAGGGCGCGATATTGTTTGAAAATCGCCACACGCATCCTTATGTGGGCGGCAATCCAGCCTTTGGGCACAAACTTTATCGGACATTTCAATGGGTCTCTTTCATTTCCTCCTCGTCGTTTTTGCCATTGTTGCGGCTGCTCTCGTCGGCGTAATTCTGATGCAGCGTTCGGAAGGCGGCGGCCTCGGCATGGGAGGTAGCCCCTCCGGCCTGATGTCGGCGCGCGGTGCCGGTGACTTCCTCACGCGGACAACGGCCATTCTCGCAACCTTGTTTGTCGGCCTCGCCATTGCAATGGCATTTGTTTCGGCGAAACGTGGCGCTCCCGCCGGTGTCGATGAAACCCTCGAACGCGCGGCGCCCGCTACACAGCCCGTCGATCCATCCGCAGCTCCCGCAACAGCGCCTGCTGCCGACAAGGCCGCACCCGCAGCGCCGGCAAGCGACGTTCCGCTCGATAAATAATCCCGAAATTTGGATGCTGCGGCGCAGTGCGCGCTTCAACATCCACAATTATTTTCCCTCGGCGGGCATTCGCCCCTTGCCGAATCCCATAAACTCGTCTTAGGCCTTTCCTCCCATGGCGCGGTACATTTTCATCACCGGCGGCGTGGTCTCCTCGCTTGGCAAAGGTCTTATGGCAGCCTCTCTGGCAGCCCTTTTGCAGGCGCGCGGCTACAAGGTCCGCATTCGTAAATTCGATCCTTATCTCAACGTCGATCCGGGGACGATGTCGCCCTATCAGCATGGTGAAGTCTATGTGACTGATGATGGCGCCGAAACCGATCTCGATCTCGGCCATTACGAACGCTTTACCGGCGTTTCGGCCCGGCAATCGGATAATGTCACCTCTGGCCGTATCTATCGCGACATTATCGCGAAGGAACGGCGTGGTGATTATCTCGGGGCTACAGTGCAGGTAATCCCGCACGTCACCAACGAGATAAAGGAATTCGCCAAGGCAGACACCGAAGGCCTCGATTTCGTACTGTGCGAAATTGGCGGGACCGTCGGCGATATCGAGTCGCTGCCCTTTATCGAAGCCATCCGCCAAATGCGCAACGAACTGGGGCGGGAGCAGACTGTCTTCGTGCACGTCACGCTTGTGCCATACATTGCAGCCGCGGGCGAGCTTAAGACCAAGCCGACACAGCATAGTGTCAAGGAATTGACCGCATTAGGAGTGCAGCCGGATATCCTGCTGTGCCGGTGCGAACATCCGTTGCCCGAAGGCGAACGAGCGAAAATCGCCGCTTTCTGCAACGTGCGCAAGGAAGCCGTCATTCCGGCGCTCGATGCGAAATCGATCTATGCCGTACCACTGCAATATCATGCTGAAGGGCTGGATTACGAGGTGCTTCGTGCCTTTGGCATCACGCCGGGCGTTGCACCGGACCTGCGCCGGTGGGAGGATATCCTCGACCGCCAGCAAAATCCCGAAGGCGAAGTCACCATCGGCGTGGTCGGCAAATATGTCGGTCTGGCGGATGCTTATAAGTCGCTCAATGAGGCGCTCGCCCATGGCGGTTTTGCCAACCGGGTGAAGGTCAACATCAACTGGATTGATGCAGAATTGTTCGAGAAAGGCGACAGCGATATCGCTGCAGCGCTTGAACCGATGCATGCGATCCTTGTTCCCGGCGGATTTGGCGAGCGCGGTTCCGAAGGAAAGATTGCCGCTGTGCGCTTTGCGCGCGAACGCAAGGTACCCTTTTTCGGCATATGCCTTGGCATGCAGATGGCGTGCATCGAAGGTGCACGGAACACAGCTGGCATCGAGCAGGCATCGAGTACTGAATTCGGCCCGACCGATGAGCCGGTTGTTGGCATCATCACCGAATGGATGACCGAAGAGGGATTGCAAACGCGCGAAGCGGGCGGCGATCTGGGCGGAACGATGCGCCTTGGCGCTTATGAAGCCAAACTCGCCGGCAACAGCCATGTATCGGGAATCTATGGTGCAACCACAATTTCGGAACGCCACCGCCACCGCTACGAGGTCAATGGTGCCTATAAGGAACCGCTGGAAAAAGGCGGCCTGATATTCTCGGGCATGTCGCCTGATGGCCTGCTGCCTGAAATCGTTGAAAGGCCTGATCACCCTTGGTTCATCGGGGTGCAATTCCACCCCGAACTTAAATCCAAACCGTTTGATCCGCATCCATTGTTCGCCAGCTTCATCGCAGCGGCGGTGGAGCAGAGCCGGTTGGTTTAACAACGCGTCGCCCCGGCAAAGGCCGGGGCCGCTGGAGGTTTGTTCTTAGGTGGTATAGTGAAGCGCCCGTGGCCCCTGCCTGCGCAGGGGCGACGGGATTGATTATAGCTTAGGCAGCCTTGCCACCCTTTTTCTTGGCATCGTCATGTTCGATCACGGTTGGAGTTGAACCACCGATCAGGATCTTGCGTGGTTTCAGCTCTTCGGGAACCTGACGCTCGAGCTGGACGGTCAGTAGACCATCGGCGAGGTCGGCTCCGCGTACGAACACATGGTCG
>DASUDM010000147.1:0-3294 GCA_036275575.1 Sphingorhabdus sp.
ACGTCGCGGACTTCGAAGCCTGCACGCTCACGGGTAAGACCACCCGGTCCAAGTGCCGAAACGCGGCGCTTGTGGGTGACTTCCGACAGCGGGTTGGTCTGGTCCATGAACTGCGACAGCTGTGACGAGCCGAAGAATTCGCGGACGGCTGCGACAGCCGGCTTGGCGTTGATCAGGTCGTTCGGCATCACGGTCGAAACGTCGACCGAGCTCATGCGTTCCTTGACCGCACGTTCCATGCGGAGCAGGCCGACGCGATACTGGTTTTCCAGAAGTTCGCCCACCGAACGGACACGGCGGTTGCCGAGATTGTCGATATCATCGATCTCGCCCTTGCCGTCCTTCAGGTTGACCAGTTCCTTGACTACCGCGAGGATATCTTCGGTGCGCAGTGTGGTCAGCGTGTCTTCGGCATCAAGGCCAAGACGCATATTGAGCTTCACGCGACCGACTGCCGACAGATCGTAACGATCGGGATCGAAGAACAGGCCGGCAAACAGCGCTTCGGCGGTTTCGCGGGTCGGCGGTTCGCCGGGGCGCATGACGCGGTAGATTGCATCGAGGCCCATGTCGCGGTTCTCGGCCTTGTCGGCCTTCAGCGTGTTGCGCATCCAGGCGCCGGTGATGACATGGTCGATGTCGAGCAGTTCGATGCTGTCGATGCCAACCTTGTCGAGCGCTTCGAGATTTTCGGCGGTGATTTCATCGCCGGCTTCGACGTAGATGCGGCCGGTCTTGTCGTCGACCAGGTCGAATGCCGAATAACGGCCGAAGATTTCTTCGGTCGGGATCAGCAGGTCGGTCAGGCCGTCCTTGAGTGCCTTGTTGGCGGCGCGCGGCGTAATTTTCTGGCCGGCGGGGAAGATGACCTCGCCCGACTTGGCGTCGACGATGTCAAAGCTTGGCTTGGACGCGCGCCATTGTTCGGCGTTGAACGGAATCTTCCAGCCACCCTTTGCACGGGCAAAGGTTACGCGGTCGTAGAAATGGTTGAGGATTTCCTCGCTGTTGAGGCCGAGCGAATAAAGCAGCGTCGTCACCGGCAGCTTGCGCTTGCGGTCGATGCGGACGTTGACGATGTCTTTCGCGTCGAATTCAAAGTCGAGCCACGAACCGCGATACGGAATGACGCGAGCGGCGAAGAGATATTTACCCGACGAGTGGGTCTTGCCACGGTCATGGTCGAACAGAACGCCCGGCGAACGGTGCATCTGCGAGACGATCACGCGCTCGGTGCCGTTGATGAAGAAGGTGCCGTTCTCGGTCATGAGCGGCATTTCGCCCATGTAAACGTCCTGTTCCTTGATATCGAGAACCGAACGCGCTTCGGTTTCAGGGTCGACTTCAAAGACGATCAGGCGGAGCGTGACCTTCATCTGCGCCGAATAGGTGATACCGCGCTGGCGGCATTCCTCGACGTCATATTTGGGGTCTTCGAGTTCGTAGTTGACGAAGTCGAGTTCGCAGGTGCCGGCGAAATCACGGATCGGGAATACGCTACGCAGCGTCTTTTCTAGACCCGAAACATAACCGATCGAAGGATCCGAACGCAGGAACTGTTCATAGCTCTCGCGCTGAACCTCGATGAGGTTCGGCATGTCGATCACTTCGTGGATGTCGCCAAAAATCTTGCGAATGCGCTTGGTGCGCGAGAGGGCGGTAGATGCGCCCAGCGATGCGGAAACCGCTGCTTTAGCCATGTGGGTTGCTCAGCCTCGTCTATATCATTTTTGAGCGCAAGGACCCGACAACGAAAAGGCCGCATGGCATCGCCCCCGGATTCGGGAAGCAACCAGCAGCCTGAGCGCGTCGGAAAACCTTATCTTTCAATTCGTTGGAGGCAATGCGCGTTTTTGCCCCGGTCCCGAAAGATACGGCGTATGCGTGTTGATATAGGGAAAAGTGGGTTGCCGGTCAAGCGCAGCCCCGCTCAATCGGCGCTGATCTCCTCGATCAGACGCTCCATCGCGTCGGCTGCCTTGCGCGCTGCCCGCTTGAGGTTCGCATTGAAATCGCCTGCGCTTTCGCCATCTGCACCATCGGTGACCGCCTTGATGGCGACCCATGGCATGTCAAGCGCCTCGGCAGCCTGCGCGACGGCGGCTACTTCCATGTCGACTAGATGGACATCTAGCCGCTGTGCAAGCGCTTCGGCTGTATCGGCGCATTCGAGGAAAACATCGCCGCTGGCAATAGTCGCGTGGGGCAAGCCAAACCCCGGGTCGCACAAGGCGGTAAAGGCATGGTCGCGCGCCTCGCCCATCGGCCAGTCGCCTGCGCGATAATGTACGAAGCCGCCTGCCTGCCGCGCGCCATAATCATGCTGGATGGCCCTTGCGATCCAGAAGCAATCGCCTTCGATTGCCCCAATCCGTCCACACGTTCCGGTCATCGCGACAAGGGAAGTCGACGCATCGGCATATCGCCCGACAGCCAGCGCCGCATTCACCTTGCCGAGGCCGCAAGTGACGATCTTGATCTGCGCAGCATCGGTTTCAACCACGCGCACCGGGAGCGGCTCGCCGTCGACGATGCGGCCGTGCCTCTCAAGAAAAGCATCGGCCTCTTCGACGAGAGCGGCGAGGAGGAGGATGGACTTGGCTGTGCTCAATGCCCGTCAAACCCGATCAAGGCGGTCGGTTCAACGCCCGCGGCGCGCAATTTTCCAGCCCCGCCCAATTCAGGCAGATCGACGATGAACAGCGCTTGCTCTACGATGCCGCCTGCCTGCCGGATCAGTTCGATCCCCGCAAGCGCGGTGCCACCCGTTGCTATCAGGTCATCAACCAGCACCACTTTCTGCCCCGCGGCCACCTGGCCCTTGTGCAATTCGATCCGGTCGGTGCCATATTCGAGCTGGTAATCGATACCGATCTTTTCGCCGGGTAACTTGCCAGGTTTGCGCAGCATCAACTTGCCCAGCCCCAGCGCATAGCTCAGCCCCGCCGCCACGATGAACCCGCGCGCTTCGATACCTGCGATCAATTGGGTGTCAGGCGCCACCATCGCGGCAATGCGGTCGATGGTTTTGCGAAACCCGTGCCCATCGAGCAGCAGCGTTGAAACATCGCGAAATAAAATGCCCGGCTTGGGATAATCGGGGATGGTGCGGATGAGTGCGGCGAGATCGGCATTGTCGGTCATGACGGGTAAATGCCGCGAGCACTCTGAAAGCGCAAAAGAAAAAGGGCGGCCCGCTTGCGCAGACCGCCCTTTCCATTTCCCCCGTCGGGGAAAAGTCGATTACTTGAGGTCGACGGTGCCACCAGCAGCGGTGATCTTCGCCTTGATTTC
>DASUDM010000148.1:0-2043 GCA_036275575.1 Sphingorhabdus sp.
AAGTGTTCGAAGCCGATAGCGACCGGCCGATCGTTCTCCGCTCGACGCCGCCAGTGCCATTCCTCAAGCTCGCCGCCTGAGGGCAATCGCCTTTCGCCGGAAAAACCGCTAGGCGCATCGCATGTCCCAGATCGCTGAACTCGTTGCCGAAGAGCTGGCGCAGCCGGTTGACCCGCTTGTGCGCACCATGGCTACGGCGCTGGCGGCCAAATATCCTGGCGCTGCACGGGCGATCCTGTTTTACGGAAGCTGCCTGCGCGAAAGCCAGTTGGATGGGCTGATGCTCGATTTCTACCTGATCGTTTCAGATTATGAATCCGCCTATGGCAAGGGCTGGCTGGCACGTGCCAATCGCCTGATTCCGCCCAATGTCTTCCCTTTTGAACATGACGGGCTGATGGCCAAATATGCGGTTCTCAGCGAGGCGGATTTCCTTCGCTTGAATGGGCCGGAAACCCGCAATGTTTCGGTCTGGGCGCGATTTGCCCAACCCGCCCGCTTGGTCTGGCATGCCGATGATGCGGCGCAGGAAGCAGCGGTAGCGTCCGTGTCGCGAGCGGCGCCAACACTGCTGGCTGCAGCCGGGGCGGTGGACGGCGAAGCACCGCTTAACTGGTGGCGACGCGCTTTTGCCCTTACTTATTCGGTTGAATTACGCGCCGAGCGCAAAAGCCGATCGGACTCGGTGGTCGATGCCGATCCTTCGCGTTACGAACGATTTAGCGGCCCCGCGATAGCGGCTATTCCGTCGAACGCGGTCAGTGGAAATTGGTCAAGGCGTCGGCTTGAAGGAAAGCTGCTGTCAGTCGCCCGGCTCGCCAAGGCTGCCTTCACCTATTCAGGCGGGATTGATTACCTCGCGTGGAAGATAAACCGCCACGCCGGTACGCAGATCGAGATCAAGCCTTGGCAACGCAAATGGCCACTGCTCGCGGCGCTGGTGCTGGTTCCCAAATTGCTCGCCAAGGGCGCAGTGCGCTAGCTGCGGAATACCACTGTTCGGCTGCCATTAAGCAGTACACGGTCTTCCAAATGGTCGCGAACCGCTGAAGCCAGTACTCGGCTTTCGATATCGCGGCCTTTTGCCACCAGATCTTCCGCCGTATCGGCATGGCTGACTGCTTCGACATCCTGTGCGATGATCGGGCCTTCGTCGAGGTCGGCAGTCACATAATGGGCCGTCGCGCCAATCATCTTCACCCCGCGCTCATGCGCCTGATGATAAGGTTTTGCGCCCTTGAAGCCCGGGAGGAAGCTGTGATGGATATTGATGCAGCGGCCTGAGAGGAACGCGGCGAAATCATCCGACAGTATCTGCATATAGCGCGCGAGCACCACCAACTCGGCACCGGATTGGGCAATCAATGCCTTGATGGCAGCTTCCTGGGTAGGCTTGGTTTCGGGCGAAATCGGAAAATGATGCCAGGGAATATCACCCACCAAAGAGGGCTTGGAGGCATCGCGTGGATGGTTGGAGGCGATGGCGACCACATCCATTTTCAACTCGCCCACGCGCACACGATAGAGCAGGTCTTCTAGGCAATGGTCGAATTTCGAGACCATCAGCAACACCTTGCGCGGCGTATCGGCATCCCGAATTTGCCACCGCATTGCCAGACGTTCAGCAAGCGGTGCAAAGCCCGCTTTTAGCCCATCGGCTTCGGGAGCGCCGGGCAATGCCTCAAACACAACCCGCATGAAGAATTGCGCATTTTCGCGATCGTTGAATTGCTGTGATTCAAGGATGTTACAGCCATGGTTGGCAAGGAAGCCGGAAACAGCCGCCACCAAGCCCGGTGCATCCGGGCACGATAATGTAAGGGTATACCGCTTGGTCATCTACTGAAATCAGATGATGCCGACGGCCTTGCCCGCGCGTTCAAAACGGCCGAGAATGTCCTGAACCTGCTCACTTGTATGCTCGGCGCAAAGCGAACAACGCAGCAACGTCATCCCCGCAGGCGTTGCAGGGGGGCGGGCAAGGTTGACGTAAAGCCCTTCCTTGAGCAGCGCCTCCCACATCATCGCGCCGCGTTCGAGATC
>DASUDM010000149.1:0-3981 GCA_036275575.1 Sphingorhabdus sp.
CACCGCCTTGCTATGCCAGTTGAGCCAGGGCGACCATGTGGTTGCGGCGCGCGCGGCCTTCGGGTCGTGCCGCTGGTTGACCGATAGTCTGTTGCCGCGCTGGGGCATCACCACCACGACGATCGACGCGCGCGACAATGATGCGTGGAAGGCGGCGATCCAGCCCAACACCAAGGTCTTCTTCTTCGAAACCCCGGCCAATCCAACAATGGACATTGTGGATATGGCCTATGTCTGCGGTCTTGCGAAGGAGCATGGCATCATAACCGTGGTCGACAATGCGTTTGCCACCAGCGTGCTCCAGCGTCCGATGGATTTCGGCGCCGACGTAGTCGCCTATAGCGCGACCAAACTGATGGACGGGCAGGGCAGGGTGCTCGCCGGTGCAGTCTGTGGTTCCGAAAAATGGATCAACGACGTTTTGCTGCCTTTCCAGCGCAACACCGGGCCCAATTGTTCGCCCTTCAACGCCTGGGTGGTTCACAAAGGCCTTGAAACATTGGAACTGCGCGCGATGCGCCAATCAGAAAATGCCCTGGCAGTTGGCAAATTCCTCGAAGGTCGTGTGCCCAAGATGCTCCATCCGGGCCTCGCCAGCCACCCGCAGCACAATCTGGCAATGAGCCAGATGAAGGCCTGCGGGCCGATTTTCAGCTTTGTGCTTGATGGTGGTCGTAAACAGGCGATGGCGCTGCTCAATGCGCTCGAACTGGTCGATATCTCGAACAATATCGGCGATAGCCGCAGTCTGTGCTGCCACCCCGCCTCGACCACCCATTACAGCGTCTCTGCCGAGCAACGCGAAATCATGGGGGTTGAAGAAGGCATGCTGCGCATCAATATCGGGCTGGAAGATCCGCAGGATGTGATAGAAGATCTGGATCAGGCATTGCGAAAGGTCGGCCTTTGATTCTCGACGCACTTTTTGACGAACATGCGATAACCGAGGGCGTTACCGTTCGCGTGGTGACCAATTTCCTCGACGAACAGTCGAGCCCGGCGCAAAACCGCTGGTTCTGGTCGTACCATATCCGAATTGAAAATCATCGTGACGATCCCGTCCAGTTGCTAACCCGGCATTGGAAAATCACCGACGGCCATGGCAGCGTAAACCATGTCGATGGTGATGGCGTAGTGGGCGAACAACCCTTGCTCAAACCCGGTGGCAGCCATGATTATGTTTCCGGTTGCCCGCTCTCGACACCATCGGGAATCATGGAGGGGCATTACCGTTTCATCCGTGCCGACGGCTCGACATTCCTCGTCGAAATACCCCGTTTCAAGCTGGTTGCTCCTGCTACTGCACGATGAAACGCACACATTTACCCCTGAACGGCCTGCGTGTTTTCGATGCCGCGGCGCGCCACCTGAGCTTTACCAAGGCGGCCGATGAGCTTGCAGTCACGCCAGCGGCTGTTGGACAGCAAATCCGCGCGCTGGAGGATATGCTCGGCGTCGTTTTATTCCGCCGTACGCCCAAGGGGCTGGAACTCACACCTGAAGCAGATAAGGGGCTTGATGCCTTGCGCGCAGGATTTCTGCAGTTTGAGGAATCGGTGCGTGCAATGCAGTCCGGGCAGACATCGAACTCGCTCACTATTGCTGCCCCACGCGATTTCACAGCCAAGTGGCTGACCGCAAGGCTTGCCAAATATGGCGCGTCGAACCCCGATCTCCAGTTCACGCTGATTGCGGCGGACAGCGATATCGATTTCACCGAAGCCAATCTCGATCTTGCCATCCGATTGACCGACGGGCCGGGTGAACATGAAGGCATCCAGCTTGCGGCCGGGGCTTTCGTCACGGTTTCTGCGCCGGATGGCGGCGCTGAAACGCCCATCGGATGGCCCGGCTGTCCGCTGGAAGAGGGCACCGCCGCGCTCCGGCTTGGTGACGCCGGATTGGCCATTGACGCCGCCGCGATCGGGCTGGGCAAGGCATGCGTCCCGCATTTGCTCGCCGAAGCCGACATCGCTGCAGGCCGCATTCGTGCACTCGACAATGCGCAGGAACATCATCTTTCCTATTGGCTGATCGCGCCGCTGCCGCAGTGGCGGCAGAAAAAGGTGAAGGCGCTGGTCGAGGCGTTGGCTGGCTGAGGCAATCACCTATGCGCATGTCACTTCCTCTTCTGTTGGCATGTGCAGCAGCCCTTATTTTTCCGACGGATGCCGTCTATGCAGAAGCTGATTGTGCGCCACTCGGGAAAAGCAAGGCGCAATTGTTGGAGCTCAAGGCTTCGGGCTGGAAGATCGACAATCCAGCAGAACGGGACCGCTTCCTAATCGAACTCGCCGATTGTAACGGCGCCAAAGATCCGGTGCTGCGCGACGGCATCGCCTTCGAAGCCACGCAGTTTTTATTGCGAAACAGGCAGGTTGGCGAGGCCACAATGTTGGCGCTTTCTGCCAAATTGCAAGCACAACTGGCCAGCTCTGACCAATTGGGATTGCGGCGACCCTTTGCCATTCTCAACCTATCCGAAATCGCTCGTACCGATCGGGTTAAGGCATGGCTCACGCCAGCTCAGCGAAGCCAACTTGTATCGACGGCGGTCGAATATATGCTTGCGATCAACGATTATCGCGGATTTGATGCGCATGTCGGCTATCGCCACGCAGTCGCGCACACCGCTGATTTGATGATGCAACTGACGCTTAATCCAGCGGTCGAAAATGCGGATCTAGTCCTAATGCGCAATGCAATCGCCAAGCAGGTTGCCCCGGCCAATGTCAGCTATATCACGGGCGAGCCCGAGCGATTGGCCCGGCCCATACTCTTCATGGCGCAGCGCGGTGCATTCAATGATCAAGAGTGGGCGGACTGGCTGTCGGCGCTGGCAGGTCCTGGTGAGCTCGGCTCGTGGGAAAATGCGTTTCAGTCCGCGGCAGGCCTTGCGCGTCGACACAATCTGACGGCGTTTTTGCAAGCTGTTTACGTCAACGCCCATGCCAGCGGTGCCGAAGCACTGAAACCTCTGGCTTCGGGCGCGATAGCAGCCTTGAAAAAACTGCCTTAGTTGCCCGCCATCGCGTCGACCAGGCGCGTCATCAGCTGAACAAAAGCCGCATTGTCGACATCCTTCGCGGGGTTGTTCCAGCTTCCCGAAATGGCATACCAATCCCCGGCCTTGGACTGCGCAAGGAAGCTCATCGAAATAACGCCAGGCTCTGATCCGCCTTTGTAGCCCAGATAGCGCCACTTGCTGGCAGCGGCGGGACCGATTCCGGGGTTCACGGCCATGATGTCACGCGCTGTCTGACTGTTGGTGCGGCGCAAATTGTTTAGCAGCAACGCGGTGTCTGTCGGGGATGCCGGCCATTCGACGCTGTCTATGGCGACAGGGCCCGATCCCAGTTGCGACATGTCAATCGCACCATAAGACAACGCGGCACGTTCGCTGGCCAGCAATTCGCGCTGCCCGGCCTCGTCGGCTTTTTCAAACCGTTGGCGCAGCGCCGGATTGCTTTTCAAGGCAAATGCCTCGACGGTTGTCAGCATCGGCAGAGCCTTGTCAGGTGCGCTGTGGCCGATCGTTGCCAGCTTGCCTTCTATTGCTTCGCGCCCCAGTTCGCGCATCAAGGCATCGGTCGCCGCATTATCGCTGACCGAGATCATCCATGTCGCCAGCGTTTGCAGTGTTACCGGTGTATCAAGCGGCCAGTTCTGAGTCGCGCTCGAGCTGAAGTTGCGAACCCCGATAGGCACCACGTCGGACCAGCGCCGCTGGCCCGCAGCGACCTGGCTGGCAAGCTCGGCAAGTACGTAAAGCTTGAAGGTCGATCCGGTCGCGAATTGCCGGTCAGCATTGCTGGAATGCAAGGTCGCGATACCTTCATCCGCCAGTTTCTGGACGATGAAACCGCTTGATCCGGGCAGTGTCGAAAAATCCGCCTTTATCTTTTCGATGCTGTCGCCTTTGAGCGCAAAGCCTTTGGCGAGCAATCCTGCTACTTTATTTGGCCCAGAGGTTTCGACAGT
>DASUDM010000150.1:0-7341 GCA_036275575.1 Sphingorhabdus sp.
GAAGAAATTGCCTGGCGTCTTTTCCACGAAGAGCAGGAAGTGCGCATATCCGAGGGCCAGTTCATGACCAAGGGATGTCGCTGCGATCCCGATCATATCCGCGATGTCATCGCCCGCTTTCCTGCGAGCGAACGCGCCGAAATGGCCGATGACGCAGGCGATATCGTGGTGAATTGCGAGTTCTGCTCGCGCAAATTCCCGATCAGCCTTGCCAGCCTCAACAATTGAGCCTGGCTGCTTGTGAGGCTTTCCATTCAGGGGTGATTAACCCAATTCATGTCATTCGTCGTTCATAGATAACGGTTTATCGTACTCTCAGTTACAAATCGGCAGGATTAGCCGAACTATCAGACCGGGTCGGGTCGCTGGGGCTAGTGAAACGACGGAACGCACAAGAATGAAATTCACCAAATTGAAAGCGGGGATGGCCGCGATTCTGGCGGCGGGCGCTGCTGCGGCCGGCTATTCGGCGCAAGCCGACACGCCGGAACTTTTGCAATCGCTGGAGCGTGGCCTCTGGCAATTGCGCGCAGTGGGCGGCGGCACGTCGACAGCCGCCGCAAGCCAGCTTTGCATCGGTGACCCCCGAATGCTGGTGCAGATCCAGCATGGATCGACCACGCTTTGCACCCATTATGTAGTCCGCTCAACGCCAACGTCGGTAACCATTAGCTATACCTGCAAAGGTTCAGGCCAGGGGCTGACGACCATTCGCAAGGAATCGCCGCGATTGGTCCAGATCCAGTCGCAAGGCATCAAGGATGGTGCGCCATTTTCATTTTCGGTCGAAGGACGGCGAACCGCGACTTGCGAGCGTTAAGTCTATTTTAACCAAGTTCGGGTAGAAAAGGTTTGTGCCGTTAATTCGGGCACGCTTTCCTCCCTAACTGGCTAGAAGCCAAACTGGGCCGTTCCTTTCCGGGGCGGCCCTTTTCTTTCGCCGTGACGTTGGTCGAAAAGCGAAACAAGGGCTTCATGCGCTGGCCAAATCACGCTAGACGATGCCCATGGCCGTGCTCGAATTGGGTGATAAGCCCTTCTTCTCAGACAAGAACAGGGCGTTCTGGAACCTGCACAGCGCAGGCTGGGGCGGGGCGGCTTTGGTTCGTAGCGCTTCAACGATAGCCAATGGCCAGCCCTTCAGCGCGCTGGTTCCCGTTCTGATATCCGCAGTCACCGGTTTTTCGGTTTCGCTGATCCTGTCGGTCGTTTTCCGCAATGTGATTGATCGCAGGCCTTTGCTGACATGGGGCGTTACGGGCGTTTCTGTGATCTTCGCCACCTTGATCTACGCCTATATCGACGTCTGGGTGCTGCAAACGATCCGTGAGGGTGCGGATGAAACACCGTTCGCGCAGCTGATGGTCGGCGCGATCTTCATCAATGGCGTGTTGCTCGTGGCTTGGTCAGCGCTTTATTATGCGATCAACTATTTCGTCCGCGCCGAAGAGCAGGCAGACCAGCTATTGCGGCTTGAGGCCGCCGCAACCAGCGCGCAGCTCACCATGCTGCGGTACCAGCTTAATCCGCATTTCCTATTCAACACATTGAACAGCATTTCGACGCTGGTGCTCCTCAAACAGACTGAGCAGGCCAATGCCATGCTGTCGCGGCTATCATCATTCCTGCGCTTCACCCTAATCAACGAAACCACAGCCAAGGTAACGCTCGAAAAAGAGGTGGAAACGCTCAAGCTCTATCTCGATATCGAGAAAATGCGCTTCGAAGAGCGGCTGCGTACCGAATTCGACATTGAGGACAGCGTGAAAGATGCGTTGGTCCCGTCATTGTTGCTGCAACCATTGGTCGAGAATGCGATCAAATATGCGGTGACACCGCAAGAGGAAGGTGCCGACATATCGATCAATGCCCGCCGCATTGGCGATCGCGTGCGCATTATTGTTTCCGATTCTGGTCCGGGGTTGCAGTCCAGCATCCCAGACCCCAAATTATCGACAGGGGTGGGCATGGCCAACACACGCGAGCGTTTGTTGCAGGCCTATGGCGACGAACAGCGCTTTGACAGTTATACAAGGAGCGGCGGAGGATTTGAGGTAGTGATAGAAATTCCCTACCAGACCGAAAATAGCGGGGGCGAAACGAAAGCCATCGAAGCACCGGCGGTAACAGCGGGCGTCGGTGTTCAAGGAGCAGTAACCGCATGACTATTCGCACCATCCTCGTCGATGACGAGAAATTGGCGACGCAAGGCCTTCAGTTGCGACTGGAAGCCTTTGACGATGTAGAGATTGTTGCCACCTGCCTGAACGGGCGAGAGGCGATCCGCAAGATCAAGACTTTGAAGCCTGATCTGGTGTTCCTGGACATCCAGATGCCGGGATTTGACGGCTTTTCGGTGGTGCAGGGCGTTATGGACATCGATCCGCCGCTGTTCGTCTTTGTCACCGCCTATAGCGAACATGCGATCAAGGCATTCGAAGCTCAGGCCGTCGATTACCTGATGAAACCGGTCGAGCCCGATCGTTTGGCTGACACGATGGAACGCGTCCGCCAGCGCCTTGCCGACAAGCGCACCGCCGAAGAGGTGGAACGCCTGCGCAATGTGATTAGCGAAGTCGCGCCCGAGGCCGCAGGATCATTGCCCCCTGCAGAGGAAGAAGTTTCAAGCGGGCGTTTCGAAAAGCTGATCAACGTGAAAGATCGCGGCCAGATTTTCCGCGTCGATGTCGACACAATCGAGCGAATCGAGGCAGCGGGCGACTATATGTGCATCATCACCGCCGACAATTCGCTGATCCTGCGTGAGACGATGAAAGACCTCGAAAAGCGGCTCGACCCGCGCACTTTCCAGCGCGTGCACCGTTCAAAGATCGTCAATCTCGACCTCGTCCGGCAGGTGAAGCCGCACACCAATGGCGAATGCTTCCTGATCCTGGAATCGGGCGCGCAGGTGAAGGTCAACCGCAGCTATCGCGACGTGGTTGCGCGGTTTGTGCATTGATAGGATCGGACGGCGGCAGATTGTTGCAGGCTTATCGGTCCTGCCATTGATTGGCGGCGCCGAAGGCCTGTTTGCCGCGCCGCTATCGGCCAGTCCCGATCAGCCTTATTTTCGGTTCGTGCCCGGTGCCTACGAGGATAAATTGTGTTTCCTGCCTTCGCAGGAGGCATGTGACATATGCGGCAAACCTTGCGTCTGGAAATATTCGGGCAATGTCTACGCCGTGAATGATCCCGACAGCCTATGCGCGCGCTGCATTGCGGATGGCAGTCTTACCCGGCATTTCGGCAACGAAACATTCGGGTTTCACGACAATGAAGTCGACGCCGGTCCAGCTTATTGGGAAGAAATCAATCACCGGACGCCGGGCATTCCGACATGGAACCCTATAATTTGGCCAGTGATTGGCGGAATGCCCTTTGCATATGTAGCATCTGGTGACAGCAAGCGGTTTCCGACCGGAGTCATGGTAGACAAGGCGGTCGCCGACGCATGGCGCGAGATAGGCTGGGATACTCCCGGCGCGCCGAGCTATGTTTTGCTGTTCAAGCAGATTGACGGCCCCGAATATCGGGCGATCATCGATTTTGATTGAGAGAGGAGAAGGTCAATGTCTCAGGAATCAAACCGTCTGACTGCATCCGACTTCCATCCCCATATTCTCGAAATTTTCGACGGCTATGTGCATGGCAAGCTGAGCAAGCGTGAGTTTATCGAACGCGCAGCGAAATATGCCGCTGCAGGTGTGACAGGCGCAATGATCTTCAACCAACTGCGCCCCGACTATGCGCTGGCGCAGCAGGTGAAACCCGACGATCCGGCGATCCGAACCGAACGACCTTCGGTGCCAAGCCCCAAGGGCAATGGCGCGATTGCGGGCCTGCTCGCCATGCCGGCAAAGGCCAAGGGCAAGCTGCCTGCAGTACTGGTGATCCATGAAAATCGCGGCCTTAATCCCTATATCGAGGATGTCGCAAGGCGCCTTGCGAAGGCCGGTTATCTTGCCTTTGCGCCCGATGCGCTGACGTCGGTAGGCGGCTATCCGGGCAATGACGACAAGGGACGGGAATTGCAGGCAAAGCTCGATCCCAGGAAGTTGTTCGAAGATTGGGTGGCGTCGTTCGATTTCCTGCGCCTGCACGCGAAATCGACTGGCAAGGTCGGTGCCGTCGGCTTTTGCTATGGCGGCGGCATTTGCAATGCGCTTGCCGTGGCCTGTCCTGAACTTGCGGCATCGGTGCCCTATTATGGCCGCCAACCGACCGCAGCCGAGGTGCCTTCGATCAACGCACCGCTGCTGATCCACTATGCCGAAAATGATGAGCGCATCAACGCTGGAGCCTTGCCCTATCAGGCGGCACTGCTGACGCACCAGAAACCGTTTGAGGTGCACTACTATCCCGGCACGCAGCACGGATTCCACAATGACACCACCCCGCGTTACGACAAGGCGGCAGCCGAGCTATCGTGGAGCCGGACTATGGCGTTTTTCGGGAAGCATTTGCGCTAACGCCGCGCGTTGAAAAAAGTCTTTAGCAGTTCGGCTGCTTCGTCTTCACAAATCCCGCCATAGACTTCGGGCCGGTGGTGGATGGTGGGTTGCTCAAACAATCTCGGCCCATGCTCCACCGCGCCACCTTTGGGGTCGCTGGCGCCATAATAGAGGCGGGCGATGCGGGCGTGGGCGATGGCCCCGGCGCACATGGCGCAGGGTTCGAGTGTGACCCACAAGTCGCAGCCGTTGAGCCGGTCGGTGCCCAGTTGCGCGGCGGCTTCGCGCATCGCCATGATTTCGGCGTGCGCGGTGGGATCATGGCTGGCAATCGGGCGGTTGGCCCCGCGTCCGACAATCGCACCATCCTTGACGACCAGCGCGCCCACCGGCACCTCACCCGCAGCCGCTGCCGCGCGCGCCAGTTCGAGCGCGGCTTCCATGAAGCGGCGGGCTTGCTCGATCGGCATTGGCCGCGCGGTTACTTCGCCGGCGTGAAACCGCGCGGGGCGGGATCGATGGTCACAAATTTGCCTGCCTGCGCCTCCTGCACTTCAAGCGTACGTTCGGACATGCCGTTGCCGAGGAAGCGGAACGCCCCGTCAATGCCTATAAAGCCATCGGCATCGGTCAGCCGGGCGACCGGGAAACGGGTTCCGACCTTCCAATCTTGCGCGACGCGCGCGACGAGCAGCACCGAGTCATAGCCCATGCTCGAAAGGCGCGACGGCGATTTGCCGAAGCGTGCGCGATATTTGTCGGCATATTGGCGGAACATATTGTCCGAAACGCTGGCGAACCAGGCGCCTCGCATACCGGCGTTGGAGGCGACGGTGGCATCGATATTCCACAAATCGGTGCCGAGGATCTTGGCATTGTTCAGGCCGGCCCGGCGCAGAGCGGGGACGGTCGCGATGGCGACGCGGCCATTGTCGGCGATCAACACTGCGTCGATCGCGCCGGCGGCGGTCAGTTTGCGCGCTGCGGCATCGATCGAGGCGGCGCTGCCGTCAATCTCCTGGATCGAAACCAGCGTACCTCCTGCGCTGCGCACCGAGTTGGTGAGGTTTGAAAGCGCGCGCTGGCCATAGACCGACTTGGGTACGATGCCACCGAAGCGGGTATAGCCTTGCGCCTTGGCATATTTCACCACCCGGTCGATCGACTGATTGGGCAAGTGGCCGAGCAGGAAGACATTCTGCCCTGCAGCGCCGACATCGTTGGAAAAGCTTATCATCGGAACACCAGCGGGCTTCGCGACATTGGCGACCGCAACCACATCGTCGCTGCGCAACGGGCCAAGGATCAGCTTGTTGCCATCGGCGACTGCCTTTTTCACTGCGGCATCGACGCCTAGCGCAGTGTCATAGGTCGTCATGCGGATATTGGTGTTGCGGGTGTCGAGAAGGGCGAGGGTGGTTGCGTTGGCAATCGACTGGCCAACATCGCCATCCGCGCCGCTTACCGGCAGCAGCAAGGCCACCCGGTGGCGATCACCATCGGACAGCACGACATTGCCGGGATCAGGGGATTCCACCGGCGGCGGGCCAGATGGGCGCTGCCCGCCTTTTGGAATGACCGATTGGCACGCGGCGAGGAAGATGAGGGCGAAAAGGGCAGTGGCGCGTTTCGCCGTCGACCAGATCCTATCCGACTGCGCTTGCGGCGCAGCCAAGCTTGTTGCAATGGTCATGTCTATGTCCTCCGACCTTTATGATTATTCTGCAACTGAGCCGGAAAAACCGGCAAAGGCTATCGAGTCCGGCCTCTACATCGTCGCGACCCCGATCGGCAATCTGGCAGATATGTCACAACGGGCGATAGAAATGCTGCGCGCCGCCGATCTGGTGGCGGTGGAGGACAGCCGGGTGACGGGCAAATTGCTCCATCATTTGGGGCTGAAAAAGCGGATGCGGCCCTATCACGACCATAGCAGCGAGACCGATCGGGACAGCCTGCTCGCAGCAGCGCGAAACGGGGTCGTTGTGCTGGTTTCGGATGCCGGAACCCCGCTGATTTCCGACCCGGGATACAAATTGGTGCGCGCCGCGCGCGAGGCGGGAATAACGGTCAGCACTGCACCAGGGCCAAGCGCCGCTATTGCCGCTTTGTCGATTTCGGGCCTGCCGACCGACCGGTTCTTGTTTGCCGGTTTCCTTCCCTCCAAGGCCAAAGCCCGGGCAGACGCATTAGCCGAACTTGCTCACGTAAAAACTACGCTCCTTTTCTATGAAAGTGGGCCGCGGCTGGGCGCATCGCTGCAATCGATGGCGGAGATTCTTGGCCCGCGCGACGCTGTGGTCGCCCGTGAACTCACCAAGAAGTTCGAGGAAGTGGTTTCGGGATCGCTGCTCGAATTGGCCAGTCAATATGCTGAGGTCGAACCAAAGGGTGAAATCGTGGTCGTTGTCGGCCCGCCCGCAGATGCCGCGCACGAGGCAGGCGATTTTGAAAACGCCCTCAAAATCGCTCTGCAAAGCATGCCTCCTGCCAAGGCCGCAAAGGATATTGCCAAACGCTTCGGCGTCGATCGGGCAGAGGTTTACGAGCGCGCAATGACGCTCAAATCGGGCGCATGAGTGGGCGTCGCGAACGTGCTGAAAAAAGGGGCCGACGCGGCGAAGCCATTGCTGCATGGTGGTTGCGGTTGCAGGGTTGGCGGATCGTCGCCCAAAGGCTCAAGACCCCTTGGGGCGAAGTAGACCTGATCGCCCGGCGCGGAAAGACCGTCGCTTTCATCGAAGTCAAAGCCCGTACCAAGCAACTTGATCTGGCAACCGCGATTGACGGTTGGCGGCTGCGCCGCGTCGCTGCAGCGGCCGAACAATTGCTGCCGCGCTATGGCAAGGGTGCAGAAAATATGCGGATTGATGTGATATTGGTTGCA
>DASUDM010000151.1:0-4487 GCA_036275575.1 Sphingorhabdus sp.
TGATTGAGCTTGGGTGGCGATGGCTTAACTCTCCATATCGAATAGACATTTCCCAGGGCGTTAATGCTCCGTATCGGAAGCAATCGCTTGCGCCTGCGAAGCTTTCAGCCCGCCTTGCTGCACGATAAGCTCCGACCGCGAGGTGACACCCAGTTTGCGGAAAATGCTGTTGAGGTGGATCTTGACAGTGCCTTCTGCGAGATCGCAGCGTGCTGCAATGTCGCGGTTGCGCAAGCCTTGGCAGACCAGCTCGACAATTTCAGCTTCTCTTTTGGTCAGCAAGTCATTTGATCGCAGGGTGCGGCTGGGTTTGTCGATCGAGAAACGCAATGCAGGCTCGGTAACATTGGTGTCGAACCATTTGCCGCCGCCCAGCACCGTTTCCATCGCACTGATGATGGTTTCCGGGTCGGCATCTTTGAGCGCGATCCCGGAAATGCCCAATCGCATTGCCTCAATGGTTTGTTCAGGATCGACATGAACGGTAAGGAACATGGATGGCACCGTTGGGTAATGCCGACGGATATGGCGCAAAACCTTCAATCCGCCTCCACCGTGCATGGTCACGTCAAGCATAGCCAGATCGGGCCGCGTCTGATCCAATTTTTCGATCGCTTCATCGACTGACAAAGCGGTCGTGATCGAAAAATTCCCGCTGCCTTCGACATATTGACTGAAGCCGTGCAGGAAGAATGGATGATCGTCTACAATTAGGACATTATGCATGATCAACCCTCTGCATAGGAATGGTAATGGCCAGAATTGCGCTGTTGTCGAGCCCTTCTGCATATGCCGAACCGTTTACGAGTCGGAGTCGCTGCAGCAACGATGCTGATTTCAAAGGCATTGATTTCCCCCGCTTTTTACCCAGACCCTGGGTTGCATCCACCGCCCTGTCGATGATTGCAATTTGCAAGGCATTGTGATGGAACGATAGTCGTACTGTCAACTGGACGCTGTTTGCATGGCGTACCGCATTGGCGACAGCCTCCCTTACCAGATGCTCGATGTTGATCGCCGATTCCTTGTCGATAGGCACGGCATGTTCATCGGATTCGAGTCTCGCATCGATTTCCCATTGCATCGAAATCGCCCGCAAGGCGACGTCGAGCGTGGTGACGAGGTTGATCCCATGATCTTCATTTTCACTCGTTTCGAGCATACCGCGCAACCGCGCTTGCTCGAGCGTGAGTATGTCGGCGATTTTCTGGATTTCGCCGCGAACCGGGTGTTGCAGCACATCTTGGCGACGTGCGGCGGATAACAAACGCATCCGGGTTGCAGCGAGCGTTTGCAGAACACCGTCGTGCAGGTCGCGACGTGCAACGTCATGCGCATCTGCAATGAAGTTGCGCTCAGCCTCGGATATGCTGTCGAGCAGCGGAAAAAGTTCGTTCAACGACTCACAAATTTGACGCGCTTCGTTCAACTTCACCGCGTCCAGCGCATTGATGGCGCAAATGACAACGCCACGCGCGCGGCCAATGCGCATCCATTTCAGGATGCATCGTGCGATCCCTTCGCGCGCCAATATCACAGCGACCGCCTTTGCCGACGGGGATAGGGGCTGCACGATTTCGGTACCAAAACTGTAATATTGTTGTGCAACGGTATCGAGGATCAGCTCCGGTTCTCCCGCTTCTCCTTCCAACTGGATCAATTTGCGGAGTTCATGCTCGGTCATCCGGGTGTGCGGGCCCGATTCGAAACGGCGTTGCACGGCATGCTGGGCGGCCTCCCCGATGAGGCACAATGCACGCCGTGGACCGAAAAGCCCTGCCATCGCATCCACAAGCCTTTGGAGATCGAATTCCAGCGACCGTTCCAGTTTCAGCATGCGGATAGACACGGCCTGGTCGCGAAATTGCCGTATCTGATCACCCCGCAGCGTAGCCAACGCAATGGCCGCACCTGCGTTCAGTATAGCAAGCGCGAATATCACCTGACTGAAGATGTTGGTGGTGAAGCTCGATAATGTTGAGTGTGAACCTGGGATCAGGCTTGCCGACATTGGTGCAACGGCCAACGGAACGAGCAAAGTTGCCAAATGATACGGAGAATAGCCGGCTCGCACCAGCAACGCGCCCATGCAGGCCAGCAGCGCCAGCGATTCGACCAAAGTAGTCGGCGCCACCCAAACTGCGAGCGCCGCTGCAGCAGCATCGACCCACATATACCATCGCAAGGCTGCCTTGCTCATTAGCTGGGTTACGAGCACGAGGCCGATAGAACTGGCGGCCCAAGCCAGAAGCAACAGCCCGGCTGGATGAACTATAGAACCATCGTGCCGATACTGCGCTGCCAACACCGCGAACGCGAGAAACAACCGCTCGATCGAGGGCGCCCAAATGACATAGCGGTACAACTGGTGCATGGCTTTCAAACCCCCGTAAGAACGTAGGTTCGATGCTGCCATAGCGGCAAACAGGGGAGCAAGGATATATATTTAACGATATATATCGTCAGTTATATTATTGATATTAAATGGTAAATATTGGCAATATTTCTTGCCGAGGTCTGGCCAATCATGCTTACCGTCCTGTTAACGAATCGTAAAACAGGATTCACGGGGTCGCCAAACTGAATGGTTTTCGTTGCCTGAACCCATGCGGGATCAGGGCATTCGAAGCTGTAACGGGAGGCAAGTTTTTCATGCGAGACCAAAAGGTCCTTAATGAAATCGCGATGCACCGATTCGGTGCTCCGCTACGACTCTATCCCCTGAATCCGACTCTCAAAACCAACCCATCAAATGTCGCCACGCGGGCAATCCTCGCTCGTGGGGCTTTTTTGGCAAACTAGGACAAGACCATGGACGCCAACAACAACATCACTCCGATCTCTCCGGCAGAAGCAATCGATGGAGCGTCCGCTTCGGCAGTTGCCGCTGCGGCCAGTGCCAACATGCAGCTTGCTCTGCAGGTAGCGGCGCTTGTTCCAGGACAGGATGGGCAGCTCGTCCTCCCGCAAGGTGTCTCGCTCAACGACATCCGCGTCGTGGGTCGGGACCTTGTTGTTCGTATGCCGGATGGCAGCGAAGTGGTCGTTCCTGATGGTGCGATTGTTGTGCCGCAATTCGTGGTCGATGGTGTTGCTGTACCGCCGGTCAACCTTGCAGCGCTTCTGATTGGCCAGGAACCCCAGCCGGCGGCTGGTCCGGCGCCAAGCTCTGGTGGCAATTTTGCGCAGGATCCCGGTGATATTGGCGATCCGTTCGATCTTGGCGATCTCCTTCCGCCGACTCAATTGGCGTTCCCAGAACCCCAGCAGGAAGAACAGCTTCCGGGTCTGATTGACCGCGATCCCGATGTGAACATCCAGGATGGCGGCCCGGCAGGCAAGGATGTTACCGACAACGTCAGCGAGGTCGGGCTCCCCGGCACGCGCGTAAATGGTAATGTTGAATCGCCAGGTTCTTCGACTGGCAACGGATCGGATTCGACCACTGGCTTTATCATTGTCACTTCGCCCGACGGCATTGCGTCAATCACCATTAACGGCACAACCTATACCGGTGTTGCTGGCCAACAGATCACAACTGCCCGTGGTGTGCTTACCCTCGGCGCGCTCAGCGGTGACCAGATTCCGTACACATATCGTCTGACCGATAACACGTCGGGCGATAATACCACCGACGTGTTCACTGTCGTCCTGACCGATCCTGACGGGGATTCGTCAACCGCGCGCCTCACCATCGTCATTGCAGACGACGTGCCAACCGCACGGAACGATACTGATAGCGTTGCTGGCGGCACCTATGGCCCGGAAAGCGGCAATGTCCTCTCGGGCTCCGGCACCACCAGCGGATCGGCAGGCGCCGATACGCTTGGCGCAGACGGCGCTACTGTCTCCGGTTTCCGGGCTGGTTCTTCGGGCAATTTCGCTGCGGTCGGCACCACTATTGCAGGCCAATATGGCACGCTGACGCTGGGCGCTAATGGCAGCTACACCTACGTACGCAACACCAACACGCCAGGTGGCGTGTCTGATGTGTTCACCTACCAGATCACCGATGGTGACGGCGATGCATCAACGGCTACGCTGACCATTAACATCGGCGATGCACCCAATCGCATCACCTTCATTCCTGAAATCGGTGAAGGCACCGAAGTTCGCGAACCGCATCTGCCGGCGCGCGACGGTGAACCTGCCGGTTCGCAATTTGACGGCAACAGCGAAACCACCACCGGAACGATTACATTCAACTCGCCCGATGGTGTAGGAAGCGTAACTGTCTCGGGCGTGACGATTACCCCGGGTTCATTGCCGCAAACCATTGTCAGCAATGCCACCGGCACGCTCGTCGTAACAGGATACAGCTACAACCCGACGACTGGCGTTGGCAGTATCACTTATGTTTACACACTGAACGACAACACGCTCAACACCTCGGGCAGCACGGTCAGCTTCCCGGTTGTCGTTACCGACCTCGATGGCGATGCCGCGAGCGATCAGCTCGATATCCGCATCATCGATGACGCACCATT
>DASUDM010000152.1:0-2918 GCA_036275575.1 Sphingorhabdus sp.
AGGTTAATGCAAAGGTTGGGATGACATTTGCTGCCGGTTTGCGTGCAATCCTGCGCCAGGATCCCGATGTGGTGATGGTCGGCGAAATTCGCGACCGCGAAACAGCTGAAATTGCCGTTCAGGCCGCATTGACCGGACATCTCGTGCTGTCCACCGTGCATACCAATGACGCCATTGGCGCGATTACCCGCATGCGCGATTTTAAAATCGAACCTTTTCTGCTGGCATCGACCCTGCGCGCCGTGATCGCGCAGAGGCTTGTGCGCAGGCTATGCCCCGATTGCCGTGAGCCGGTGCAAGCAGAGGCCGGCGCGGCGGCACTGCTGGGGCTGGATGCCGGAAGCGTGATCCACCGTCCTGTTGGATGCGATAAATGCGGGCACAGCGGCTATCAGGGCCGCATAGGCGTTTTCGAAGCGATCAAGATCGACGATACGGTGCGTCGCTATATCGGCAATGGCGGCGATGAAGCGATCATCGCGCGCCATGTTTTTGCGAACAGCCCCAACCTGGCCGCGGCGGCACGGCGGCTTGTGCGCGACGGGGAAACAACTGCCGAAGAGGCGGTTCGTATCATGCGTTCAGAGGCGCCGACCGATGCCTGATTTTGCATGGCGCGCGATTGATGTTGAGGGCCGCGAGAAGCGTGGTCGCATCACTGCCGCCAATGACCAGATTGTGCATGAGCGTTTGGTTCGGCAGCGTTTGCACGTCGTTGCCATTGAGCCTGCGCCCCCCAAAGCAACGGCTACATCCAGCCTACCAAAATTCCTACAGCGCCCTAGCAAGCTTGGTCTGAAGCAATTGACTTTGTTTACCCGGCAGCTCTCATCGCTCGTGCAGGTCTCCCCACTGGAAGAGGCATTGCGCACGGCAAGTCTGCAGACCGAATCTTCGGCCACCAGGGCAATCTTGGGCAATGTGCATTCAGGCATCGTAGAGGGGCAGCGATTGTCGGAAGCGATGCGTCGCGAAGAGGCGAGCTTCCCGCCCATGTACCGCGCGATGGTATCGGCAGGGGAAAGCTCGGGCGCCTTGCCGGAAATATTGCAGCGGCTGGCAAACCTTCTGGAACGGCGCGCGGCGATCAACAGCAAGCTGCTTTCTGCACTGGCTTACCCGATCATATTGACCTTGGTGGCAATGCTCGTCGTGTCAGGGTTGATGATTTCGGTCGTCCCGCGGGTTGTTGAACAGTTTGATGATGTGAACCAGCAATTGCCGACGATCACCCGCATTGTGATCGGGCTATCGTCCTTCCTTGCAAGCTATTGGTGGGCGATCCTGCTGGTAGTCGCATTGGCGGCGGTCGTGGCGGTTGCCGCGCTGCGCAAAGAACCGCTTCGCTTGCGCTTCGACACATTCCTGCTCCGCATTCCGTTCGTAGGTCGCCTGATCCGCGATCTCAACGCCGCCCGCCTGGCGCGGACGCTTTCTACGATGGTGTCAAGCCGGTTGCCGCTGCTTGATGGTCTGCGATTGACGCGGGATACGGTGGGAAATCGGGCGCTTCGTTTGGCGAATGACCAGATGATCGACCAGGTGCGCAGCGGCGGTAGCCTCTCGGGAGCGATGCGCGCATCGGGCGTGTTTCCACCTTTACTGGTATATCTGACGGCGAGCGGTGAAAGCGCGGGCCAGCTCGAATTGATGCTCGAACGTGCAGCTGATTATCTCGAGCGCGAGTTCGACAATTTCACCACAACGGCGCTGTCTCTGCTGGAACCGCTGATCATTGTGGTGATGGGCGGCGTGGTCGCCGTCATCATCCTTTCCATCCTCCTTCCCATCCTCCAACTGCAAAATCTTGCGGGGCTATGACCATGATTTCACGCAAACTCCTTTGGAACCTGTTCACCGACATGATGTTGCCCGACATGCGTTTTCGCAGCGTTCATCGGTCAAAATCGCCGCAAAATGCGAGGGTGAATGGTTTTACGCTGACGGAAATGTTGGTCACGCTATTCATTCTGGGCCTCGTCACCACAATTGTTGTGATCAACGTTTTGCCAAATCAGGACAAGGCTATGGTAGCCAAGGCCAAGGCCGACATTGCAACATTGGCACAAGCCATGGAGAGTTATCGGCTCGATAACATGACCTATCCGTCTGCCAGCGAGGGCTTGCAGGCGTTGGTCACACCGCCAGCGGCCGCTGGCGCTTCCGCTAGGCCTGGCTATATCAAAAAGCTTCCGAACGATCCGTGGGGCCGACCCTATCAGTTTGCAAATCCCGGTCGCAATGGCGCCTTTGATATCTATTCGCTAGGTGCCGATGGCGCGCCTGGTGGCGAAAATGAAAATGCCGACATCTATTCCGACTGAACGACAGCGTGCACCCAACGGCTTCACGCTGGTTGAAATGCTTGTGGTCATCTTCCTGCTGGGGCTTGCATCGGCTGCTGTGGTGTTGATGCTGCCGGGCGGCGACAGTGGAGCGCGCAATGATGCCGAACGGTTTGCCGCTCGTGTTGCAGCTGCCCGCGACGAGGCAGTCATGCAGGCACGCCCGGTCGCCATTTGGACCCGTGCTTCAGGCTATGGCTTTGAACTGCGCCAAGAGGGTCAGTGGCGTGCGCATCCCGATGCCGCATTCAAGGCTCATATTTTCGATAACGGAACCCGGATTGCGGGCGCCGCTCAAAACCGCATTCAATTCGATGCCACTGGTCTGCCATCTGCACCTGCCGAAATCGAATTGCAGAATGCGGAAGGCCGTAGCCGTATTGTGGTTAGCGCATCAGGGGAGGTGGCCGTTGCGCGCTAGGTCTATTCCGAATAATGGCTTCACCTTGATCGAAGTCGTTGTCGCGCTGGCTGTTTTCAGCCTTGCAGCGCTGGCACTGATCAAGCTTTCCGCCTTTTCGCTGCGAACCGGGGGCGATGTGATCGCGCATGAAATGGCGTGGCAGGTGGCAC
>DASUDM010000153.1:0-3043 GCA_036275575.1 Sphingorhabdus sp.
AGGGACCAGATACATGATCAACAAGATGAAGCTTGCGCTTGCAGGCGCAGTTATCGCAACCGGCATGGTTTCGAATGCCGCTTATGCTGCCACTGAACAGGCCGATGCCACCGTTCAGGTTCTCGCTGCAGTCCAGCTGACTGAATATCAGGCACTCGACTTTGGTGTTGTCGCTGCCTCCGCTGCTGGCGGTACCGTGAGCATCAGTGCATCGGGCGCTGCAACACCGGTAGGTACCGGCGTTATTGCAATAAGCGGCGGTTCGGCCGCGCGTTTCCGCGTGACCCAGGCAACCAATGGCGAAGTGATCGACTTGGCAGTTGGCAATCCGACGCCGCTGGTAGGCACGGGTGCCAATATCGCTCTTTCGGGTCTGACTCTGTCGACCTCGAGCATCACGTACAACTCGGCTGCTCTGCAGGATATCTATGTCGGCGGAACCATCTCGCTGAATCCGAACCAGCTGGCTGGCACCTACACCGGCACGTTCGACGTTACCGCCGAATACCAATAATCAGCCATCGCAGCGAAAAGCTGCTGTTGGACTGATCAACCCCGGCGGGCGCCAGCCTTGCCGGGGTTTTTCATTGCCGCATTGATAGCGTTAGCGGCTTGGTAACCATGTCCTGTTAATCCGAAATGGAGGGAAACTCTTGTTTCCTCTTCAAAATGGACCAGACAAGACAGGTAAGAACATGAAGTTTCTTCGGAATTTGGCAACCGCCCTTGTGGGGGGGATGGTTGCGGTTTCGGCGGTTACGGGTTCCCCGGCGCAGGCCGCGGGTGACTTGCTCGTTGCCCCGACGCGCGTCATTCTTGATGGCAAGCGCGGCACCCAGGTGATTCTCAACAATGTTGGCAGTGAGGAAACGACCTACCGCATATCGTTGGAAATCAAACGGATGGGTGAAGACGGGCGTCTGGAAGACATCGATCCGGCGGCTACCAGCGAAGCAGAGAAAGCGGCGCTTACTTTGGTGCGCTATGCTCCGCGGCGTGTAACTTTGCCGCCCAACCAGCCGCAATCGATACGTATCGGGCTCAATCCTGCAGATACGCTGCCCGATGGGGAATATCGGGTGCACATGCTGTTTCGGGCGATTCCTAAAACGCAGGCAGTTACCGACGATCCGGCGGCAACCGACCTGAAGATCCAATTGATCCCCCTTTACGGTATTACGATTCCCATCATCGTTCGCAAAGGCAACCTGACGGCGACGGCTGCGCTTGCCAATCCACGCCTCGGCCGTGATGAAGACGGACCGGTGCTCGAGATTGACGCTATCCGCCAGGGCAGCCGATCGGTGTATGGCGAGTTTCGCGTCACCAAGGCTGGCCAGGGCGAACCGCTGGTCGTGCAAAAGGGCATCGCCATCTACCCAGAGATTGGCAAACGCAAAGTTGATCTTCCCCTGAGCGACGCCGAAGCCGCAGCCATCCGAGGAAGCGAAGTCGTCATCGGCTATTATGACACGCCGGAAAATGGTGGTGGGCTAATCGCCGAGCTGCGTTCGGTAGTGCGCTAAGAAGCCGGACCGGAGCCGAGCCAGAAACGGCAGCGACGATGAAGTCGTTCCTATCCAGATTGAGCCGGGGCCTGATTGCCCTTGCCATAGCCACCGGAGCCTTGCTGGCCCCGGTGGTTCCTGCGTTTGCGCAGAACGGGTGGACGGCGAATGACGACGACCAGTTGCTGCTCGATGTTCGGGTGGGTAAATATCGCGTAGGTGACGGCGTTCGCGGATATCAGACAAATGCCGGCATTTGCGTTGATCTTGCGGATATCATCATAGCTTTCGATCTTCCGGTGCGACTTGATAAAAAGTCGCGCCGCGCAACTGGCTGGTTGTTCGAGGAAAGCCGGACCTTCACCCTCGACCGCGAAGCTGGACGAGTACAAATCATGAACAAAAGTTCGGCGCTGGCGGCGTCGGACATTTATGACACGCCCGAAGGTTGGTGCGTAGATAGCAAGGCGCTGAGCCGCTGGCTCGACGTAGCGCTGGTGCCCGATCTTTCCGAGGCGCTTCTGGTCGTGAAGGCGGAACGTAAACTTCCGTTCGAAATGGCCGAAGAGCGTAAGGAGCGCGCGGCAAAAACCCGCCCAATAGCCACTTTTGACCTGCGTTCGCTGCCCCAGGCGAAGGATGCTTATCGTTTCTGGCGCACGCCATCGGTCGACGTCGTGGCGTCAACGGGCTTCACTCGAGAATCGCAGGGGCCGACCAAATTCAACGCACGCTATGATGTTTTTGCCAGCGGCGAAATCGCCGGGGCATCTTTCGACGCGAGGCTCTCGTCGAACGAAAAGGGTGTGCCGGAAAGTTTCCGTTTGCGCGCGTATCGCACGAGCGCCGACGGTGACCTGCTCGGCCCGTTCAAGGCGACGCATTTCGGTGTCGGCGACGTGAACCTTCCGGCTTCGTTCGTTGGTAGCCAGACCACGCCTGGTCGCGGACTTTTCATAACCAATCGCCCGCTTTCACGGCCCGATAACTTTGATCGCACCAGCTTCCGCGGCGAATTGCCGGATGGTTGGGATGCAGAGCTTTACCGCAACGACCAGCTGATCGGCTATTTCCAAAGTCGGGGTGACGGTCGCTACGAGTTTCTCGATGTGCCGCTGCTTTATGGGCAAAACCGGATGGAAGTCGTGCTCTATGGTCCGCAAGGGCAAATCAAGCGCGATGTCCGCATGATCCCGGTGGGGGCAAACTCCATACCCCCACGCGAAACCTATTATTGGGCGGGCGTACAGGACGCCGGACGCGACCTGTTCAACTTTGGCGACAGCGATGACCAGAGCTACAACGGGCTCCGCGCAGGTTTCGGGGTCGAACGCGGACTGGACGCAAAAACCTCCATCGGTGCATCGGCAATAAGCCTGATCCAGGATGGCCGAAGAGACAGTTTTGCCGAGGCGATGATTCGCCGTGCGGTAGGACCCAGCCTGATTGAGGTGGCAGGGGCTGCCAGCATTGATGGCGGATATGCCATTCGCGGGCAGATGCTCGGCCAATTCGGACAAGCCATGATTGGCGCG
>DASUDM010000154.1:0-10536 GCA_036275575.1 Sphingorhabdus sp.
AGTTTGGCAATCTGGTCGCTTGCGTCGTCACCAAAGCGTGCGACTTCGTTCCGGCATTCGGCGACAGATGCTTTTACGCGTTCCAGCAGCGTTCGACTGGTTGAATCCTGAGCGTCGGTAACCGCTTCGAGATGCGCGATAGCGTCGCTGAGGCTGCCGAGATTACCTTCCAGACGCTGATGAGTTGTCGCCATCCGGTTGTCGAGTTGCTCGGCTGTTGCAATCAGGCGCTCTTCCGCATCGGAAATCCCCGAAGAGAGCCCATTGAGCATTACACTTGCTCGTTGTTCTGCGCTCTCTACGGTCTGCGAAACATGGGTGCTAGCCGCAGATAATTTGCCTTCGAGCGAATGGGTGCTCGCTTCGACGCGGCTATTGAGCGTCTCTACCGCTGCACCGGCC
This sequence comes from Sphingorhabdus sp., assembly GCA_036275575.1. Classification (GTDB taxonomy): domain Bacteria; phylum Pseudomonadota; class Alphaproteobacteria; order Sphingomonadales; family Sphingomonadaceae; genus Sphingorhabdus_B. The sequence continues at coordinate 403 of DASUDM010000154.1, forward strand.
TTCGCGGCGCTTTCGTCCATCGATTTGAGCGTTGCGATAATCGCCTGGATTTGGCCATGCGCGGTGTTGCCGGCAATTCCGATCTGGTTGGTTGCATCTTTGGCCGCGCTGGTGACGACCGGCAAATGGTTGCGCAATTGTTCCAGATTGGTCACCGCAGCATTGCTCGCAACCTGCAGCATTTTGGCGCGTTCGTCAGAATCATGAAGCGCAGTGTTCAATTGTTCGGCCGCTTCGGTCAGTCGCTGGGCCGAAATCCGACCCACTGCGTCAATTTCCTTTGCATTCTCGGCAAGAAACGAACGGGCCAAGGCGATTTCACCATTCACGGTCCGCATGCGCTGCTCAAGCGCTTCGCTTTCGCGCCGCAGCAAAACAGCTACATCACCGAAACGACGCGCCTCGGTTGAGCTGCTCCGCAAGACAAGCAACCACGTCAATGCGAGCAACGCGATCGGTGCGGACCATTCTACTATCAGTTGACTGATACGGGCTGGCGCGGGAACGGAAAACAGTTCGGACTGGTGAACCCAAACATAAAATCCTGTCCATGCAATAGCAGTAATCGCTAGCACAGCTGCGACGGCGATTTTGCCCCAAGGACGGCGGGGAGTATTCTCCTCCCAATATTCTTCATAGGTTTCAGATCCGAATTCTTCTTCGGCAAGAGGAGCATCCAGATGTTCCTCACGGCCAGATACCGGATCAGAATTGGCAGGATCGCCCGATGAGCGATTGATTTCGACTATTTTCGAATGTGCCGTCATGGGACACATTTACCATAAAACCCAAGCGTTGAAACGCAAAGTTAACCCGCCTGTGGATAAAACATGCATTATGTCGATGGATTATGGCGCTTTTGACACATCTTTGAACGCTGCTGCAGGCGATGATCCGGCATTGGTCGAAGAACTTCGCCGTGCCTTCATCGAAAGTGCGAAGCGGCAAGTGGATCTTTTGGGGCGTTCGCGTTGCGACGCCAACTGGCTCTATTGCTGCTACCGACTTAAGGGATTAGCCGCTAGCTTCGGTGTTACCGAGGTCATTTCGCTCGCCGATGAAGCGCATGATGGCGCACCTGGGGACCCAGTGGTCGTACGAAAGCTTGCAACCTATTTGCAACAGCTGGAGCAGCGACACTAGTCATCGCTCCTTTGACCGGGATCGGTCGCGAAATTGCTTGGCAATTGATGCTGCTCGGGCATAGCGGGCTGATGAGCAGCAGAACAGAAGACGCGACACCTGCGCGATCCGCGCTGATTTGCGTGGAAACTCCAGTTGATCAGGCCGGTCATCCGATCGCGCTTCCCAGGCTTTTCGGAAAGCCCTTAGTTTTTCACCAGATCAAGCAGTTGGAACGCTTGGGCATTGTCGATTTTGTAGTCGCGGTCGATTCGGTTCCAGCAGAATTACCGGAAACTGCGGAGTTATTCAGCAAGGGACCGACAAGTGTGAGGATCGTCCGGCAGGGAGCCGAACTGTCGCACGAACAAATGTTTGAGAGCGAATTTCTGCTGATCGCGCCTGATATCTGGATTGATGATGATATGGCCGCACAAGCTGCGAAGTGGCGTGGCAACTCGATCGGGATCGTTGCTGAAGATCCGTCAACGGCTAAGTTCGAGAGGATCGACCTTAATCGTCGATGGTCGGGCTTGGCGGTGCTCGACGCGCATGTAATCGCGCATTGTGCAAAAATGCCCGATGGATGGAGCTTGGCTTCGTTTCTGCTGCGCCATTCACTGCAAAGCGGTGCCCAAGAGGTGCAGATTGACCAGTCCATCATAATGCAGGCCAAGCTGCGTAAAATTGCAGAAAACGACGATCTCCCGCAAATTGCCCAGCGCCTCGCACGCATGGATGATGAAATTGGCTACGCTGAGCGTTTCCTGGCGAAATCCATTGTGCCGATCATGCCAATCGTGACCAACGTCGCTTGGCTGGCGACAGCAATCATGTGGGCACCTTTGTCGATTGCAGCGGCTTCGGCGGCCACTGCCTATTTTGGCTACTATGGAATTGCGCTGGCGCTGCTGATAGCTGCGCTTGCATCGGCTGTGGTTCGCTCAAAAATCCGCAACCTTGAATATCGCCGGGATGTCCGCGATGGTCCTTCCATTACGTCATATTTGATAATGATATCAGTAATATGGTTTGTACTTCACGGCAGTGGAGCTGACCGATTTGATGCCACATTCCTAACCCTGCTAACCTTTGCTTTGTTGCTGATGGGGCGTTTGGCCAGCGATGCGTTCGTCCAGCAAATGGTTTCACCGTTCAACTTTGGAATCGCAATGTTACTGCTCTGGCTGACATTTCCAATTTTGGCGGGCTTCAAGATTCTGGTTTTGGGCTTGTATGGATTGCTGCTGTTTGGGGCGTTCCGGGGGAAGAGGAAGCAGGCAGAGTTAAATTCAAATTAACCCCGATAGCCCTATATCAACTGCCGCGTTTAAGGCACATCGGATCGGATATTGGGAGAAACTGAAAACAGCCCGTTGCTGATGGCAGCAACCGCCGCCGCAAACGATGCGCAAATGTTGTGCGAAGACATCGCGCAGCTGCTGTTTCCCCGTGTCCTGAACGCGCCGAGCGAAGCAACCTTGGCCTCCACCCGGCTCATTCTGCAAAATCTCGTTCTGGGTATTGAACGCAGTTTGGACCTTTCTGGAAATGCTACGGCACCGGCAAGTTGGGACATGTTATGTCGATCAGGCTTGTTGCGCGAAGCGGCATTTCTCGAGTTTGCCTTGGCGCGCCATGCAGAGGATCAGATCCGGGAACGGGTCGATCTCAACGGTTTGGAGCTATTCGATTGCTTACCCAATCGGCTAATTCATAGCGCGGATCCGGTCATTTCCGAATGTGCCCGAAATCTGGTGATTGCTGAAAATACAGTGCAGTTGAACTCGCCCGAAGGCTTGGTACAACAGATGCCCGCAGATTTGCTGCATCTCCTCGTCTGGCGCATTGTGGCAGTGTTCCAGTTCGCTGAAGTTCAAACGGGTTCATTGCTGATTGCCTCAGCCAACAAATTGCTCGCTTCGCACGATGAGGCCAAAGCGGTTCAATCGGCGGCTGCGAAGCTTGCCTATTTTTTACCGCAAGAAGAGCGTCAGCTACTTGCCGATCCGGTAAAGGCAGGCGTGCCGCTTTATGTAAGCGGGTTGGCGCACGATTTCGGGATCCCGCATGATCGCATATTGCGCTTCATCGCCGAAGACGATGTTACTCCGCTACTTCTGTTACTTCGTGCAAGGGGCCATGATGCGCAAACGGCTCTCGGCATAGTTCAATTGCTGCGCTTAGGCGCGCAAGACGACCATCTGCTTCCAAAACTGATGCTCCAGTTCGAACAGGTCGAGCCGGATGCTGCAAAAGCCGAGATACTCAGCTGGCGTTTGACTCGCAGTACAGTTTGGAAACCGAACTGATGCAGCTGGTGACGCCTCGATTGGCCCTGCCGATTAAATGCGTGGTCGATGCTGACGGGAAGCTTCTTGCCGCCGATTCCGCTGTACGTCGCTTGCACTTCGCCAATGGCGGGGTGGACGGAGGCGTTTTGGCGGTACCGGCTTTGCTCGACCTCGCATCATTGTGTTGGCGCATCGGAGTGCGTTTGGATCGCACCGTCCCGGTTGCAGACAAAGATCATGATCTGGAGTTATGGGTCGAGGCTGAGCGACAGGAAAAGTCGGTAAACCTCTCGATAATTGGATGGCAGGAGAGGAATGTGACACCGCGGCCATTTTTGCGGATGGCCAGTCACCCTACAACAGCCACATCGCGCGCCGCGTTTCCGGTTATGCATGTTGATCATTTGGGCACGGTACAAAGGCTCGAAGCGCGGCTTGCAGCCATTTTCGGCACCGAAAGCGTCGCCGCGCCTTTCGACGAGCATTTCCGGGCGCACAGTGAACTAGGAGAGATTCCAGCGATCTCCGGGTTAGCCGCCACGCGATCCGACCGATTGCGAATCGAGCATATCGGATCGAAAAAATCACACGAGATTCTGGTCGATACCATCCAGACAGAAGAAGGCGAACTCCGCGGCTTTCGGTTCGTGTTCACCGGTTGGCAAGATGAGAGCGAGGTTGCGCAGGATAATTTTGCGGATCCGGCATTGTCCAATTCCGGATTGGGGCTCGGCAAGCATTTTGCATCTGCGGTCAAGCAACCTTTGGGGCGCATCCTCGCCAATGCAGAGACAATTGGCTCTCAGCTCAACGGCCCGATACTCGATCAATATTCGAGTTACGCGCGCGATATTGCATCTGCTGCCCGGCACCTTGCAGAATTGGTGAGCGACCTTGAGGATCTGGATGCAATCGACAAACCGGATTTCAAGGTTGCGCAGGAACCAGTCGATCTTGGTGATATTGCGAAACGCGTTGTCGGCTTGCTGGCTTTGAAAGCTGCGGATCACCAGATTGAGCTGGTCGTAGACCCCGAGCACGCGCAAGGCCTCGTAATCGGCGAGTTTCGGAGGGTGTTGCAAATTGTCTTGAACCTTGTCGGCAATGCAATTCGCTACTCGCCAGGGGGCAGCAGGGTTACGATAGCAATCGATATGGATGGGCCGACACTTTCGGTCAGCGACGAAGGCGCAGGCATTCCCGAAGAAGATCGCGAGCGTATATTCACTAAGTTCGAGCGACTTGGTCGATCCGGCGATGGCGGGAGCGGGCTTGGGCTCTATATTTCCCGAAAATTGGCACGGGCTATGGGAGGCGATCTAAGCGTCGGCTCCAATGAAAAAGGCGGAGCGACCTTTACGCTCCGCCTTCCTCCAAACTGACCTGGTTCTCAGATCCTAGCGCTTATCGACCGGAACATAGGGTCGCGCCGTCGGGCCTGTGTAAAGCTGGCGCGGACGGCCGATTTTCTGACCGGGGTCTGAAATCATTTCATTCCACTGCGCAACCCATCCGACAGTACGTGCGAGTGCGAAGAGAACGGTGAACATCGTTGTCGGGAAGCCAATCGCCGAAAGGATGATGCCCGAATAGAAATCGACGTTCGGGAACAGCTTCTTTTCGATGAAATATGGATCGTTCAAGGCCATTTCCTCAAGCTGCATGGCAACCTCGAAAATCGGGTCGTTGACCTTGAGAGCCGCGAGAACTTCACGAACGGTCTTTTGCATCACGGTCGCGCGCGGATCATAATTTTTGTACACGCGGTGGCCGAAGCCCATGAGGCGGAAAGGATCATTCTTGTCCTTTGCGCGGGCAATATAGTGCGGAATCTTGTCGGGGGTGCCGATTTCGCGAAGCATGTTGAGCGCAGCTTCATTGGCGCCGCCATGGGCCGGACCCCACAAGCAGGCGATTCCGGCGGCGATGCATGCGAAGGGATTGGCACCTGAAGAGCCCGCGAGGCGGACGGTCGACGTCGAAGCATTCTGCTCGTGGTCGGCATGAAGGATGAAAATACGATCTAGCGCCTGTTCAACAGCCGGAATGACTTCATACTCTTCAGCCGGAACGCCGAAGGTCATGCGCAGGAAATTGCCAGTGTAGGACAATTTGTTGTCCGGGTAGATGAATGGCTGGCCGACCGAATATTTGTAAGCCATCGCAGCGATGGTCGGCATTTTCGCAATCAGGCGGTGGCTGGCAATTTTGCGTTGCACCGGATCGGAAATATCTGTCGAGTCATGATAAAAGGCCGACAATGCGCCAACAACGCCGCACATAATTGCCATCGGATGCGCATCACGGCGGAAACCGCGATAAAAGGTCGATAGTTGTTCATGCAACATCGTATGGCGTGATATCGTGTAGCTGAAATCGTCAAGTTCCTGCTTCGAGGGCAATTCACCATTCAGCAGGAGGTACGAAACTTCCATGAAGCTGGATTTTTCCGACAATTCTTCGATCGAATAGCCGCGATGGAGCAAGACGCCTTCATCGCCATCGATATAGGTCAGCTGGGATTCGCAGCTGGCAGTCGATGTGAAGCCTGGATCAAAAGTGAAGCAATCGGACTGCGCGTAAAGCTTGCGGATATCGATTACGTCCGGTCCAACCGTTCCTGAAACAACGGGCAAGTCTATCTGCTGATCGCCCAAGTTGAGAGTCGCAACCTTGTTTGTCATGCGTGTTCCATTCACTCATTTGGCCGGGGAGAGCCGATTCTACTAAACCCTTGTTTGACTGCCAAATTATGTTTGCTTTCTTCCATTGGCAGCCTCGCAGGAGGCGGGAGACTGTTGAGGGAGAGAAATCCGGATTGTGCCAGATTTAACCCCCTTGGTCGCGGCCTCCTTGCGCAGTTTTGTCTCCAACGTCAAGGGTATCGAAAACAGCTTGTTTCTTGCCAATTCTCGCGCATAACCAACGCTGTGGTGGCGCGCTGAATACAAGGCAGGCTACCCATGGACATTGCCTACGTCCACCAGACCGAAGTGTCGCATGACGCTCCAGAGCATTGGACGGCGGAATTGCTCGCCGCTGTTGAAAGCTGGCTTGAGAGTGAACGCGAAAGGCTGCCGCTGCTATTTCCTGTAGGCTTTGGGATTGGCATTGCATTTTGGCAATTGAATGGGGACGCGCTTGCGCTTCCGCTGCTGGCGTCGACTTTAGGGTTGTTGATCGTCAGTTTCGCAGTTCCTGGTGCGAGCAGGTTGGCGTGGTTTTTGCGTTTCAGTGCGTTCGCCATATTGTTGGGATTTGCTGCGATTTCCGCCAAATCGCATCTCGTAGGTGCCAAGCCTCTTGAACGACCTTGGACAGGGAAAATTGCCGCAAAGATTGTCAGCGTTGAAGATCTGACTGCCCGAGAGATTACGCGGTATGAATTGTACGTCGGCGATCATCCTGAACTTCCGTCACTTATTCGAATCAATGTCGACAGTGAAGGTGCTACTCCGGCTTTTGATTCCGGCGATATTATTTCTGCAAAAGTGCGCTTGATGCCGCCCCCGGGTCCTTCATTACCAGGAGGGTATGATTTCGCACGAACAGCATGGTTTGCCGGTATCGGGGCGACAGGGCGGGCGCTAGGCCCGATTAAGTTGCGCGCGCGCGCACCTCGTTCTGCCAATTTTTGGAACGACGCACGGAACGACCTGTCTCGAAGCATAATCGGGGCAATGGGTGCGGAAACAGGAGCTATCGGCAGCGCCTTGCTGGTTGGCACCCGTGGCGGGATAGAGGAAGAGGATGCGGAGGCGCTGCGAAATTCGGGTATGGCGCATTTACTGTCGGTCAGCGGATTGCATGTCACCGCAGTCGTCGGTGCCAGCTTCCTGTTTGTTTCGGCGTTCTTGGCGGCGATATCTTGGTTGGCGCTGCGCGTTAGGGTTCCATTGTTTGCTGCAGCGGCATCTGCGGTGGTAGCCGTTTTCTATACATTGTTGACAGGGGCCGAAGTGCCAACAGTAAGGGCTTGTATTGCTGCCTTGCTGATATTGCTCGCGCTAGCAATGGGGCGAAACGCGATCTCGCTCAGAATGCTCGCTGCGGGGGCTGTTTTCGTCCTGTTGTTCTGGCCTGAAGCACTGTCCGGGCCAAGTTTCCAGCTGAGCTTTGCGGCCGTTGGTACGATTGTCTTGCTGCACGAGAATGAGCATGTGCGTCGATGGCTTGGAAATCGCGATCAAGTGATTCTGATACGCGGACTACGTGCATTAGCCGGTTTGCTAATCACCGGATTTGCTATCGAAATCGTGTTGGCACCAATTGCACTATATCATTTTCACAAAACCGGAGTTTACGGTGCACTTGCGAACATAGTCGCCATTCCGCTGACCACATTCTTGATCATGCCGGCGCAAATGCTCGGGCTGCTCGCCGATTTGATAACAGAAGGCTTGGGCGCGCCTTTCTGGTGGATGGCATCGTGGGGGGTAACCGCAATTCTTTGGTTGGCACATTCAGTCAGCAGTGCGCCGGGCGCCGTCGCGCTTTTGCCTGAAATGCCGACATTTGCCTTTGCAACGACAATTTTATGCGGACTCACGATCGCAATATTCGGGACCAAATGGCGATTCATGGCAGTATTCCCCCTAGCTGTGTCGTTGATTTTCATGATTACCTCACCACGACCCGACATGCTGTTGACGGGAGACGGCCAGCATTTGGCTGTCGTTCTGCCTGAAGGGAGATTGGCGCTGCTTCGACAAAGGGCAGGGGAGTACGCCCGATCACTTTTGAGTGAAACCGCGGCGATTAGTGAAGAAAATTCCATCGCACTCGAAGATAGGCCAGGCGCATTGTGTAATGAAGATGGGTGCTCATTTACGCTGACGAGGGGTGGTCGAAACTGGAAAATTCTTGCGCTTCGATCGACTTACATGATTCCCGCCATGGAATTGGCGGCCGCTTGCAGGCGGAGCGATATCGTTATCAGCAAGAGACGCCTTCCTTGGAGTTGCCGACCTCGTTGGCTAAAGGCAGATGCAGCATTGCTTGAGCGAACAGGCGGCATCGCTTTCTATCTGGAGCGAGGCAGGGTCAATTATGTTGCCGATGAAAATTCGCACCTTCCATGGTCGGCTTACGCGCCGGCGAGATTGCAGGATCGTGCGGCCGAAAGGGAAAAAGAAAAGGCGGCGAGAAGGAGCCCGCCACCTATAGTAACTGCCAAAACCGATCAGTGATAACGACGCAAGAGTCCCGCAAGGCGGCCCTGAACTTCGACTTCGTGCGCGTCATAATATTGCGGATCGTAACTGCTATTCGCGGGATCCAGACGGATTTTCTGGCCTTCACGGCGAAGATATTTGAGTGTCGCTTCCTCGCCACGAACCAATGCGACGACAATTTCGCCATCGCGGGCCGTCTGTGTCTTGCGGATCAGCGCATAATCGCCATCGAGAATACCCGCCTCGATCATCGAATCTCCGGATACTTCAAGCGCATAATGCTCACCCGATCCGAGCAACGCCATCGGCACCGAGAGCGAATTCTGACCTTCTAATGCCTCGATAGGAACACCTGCGGCAATCTTGCCGTGCAGCGGGATTTCAATCACGTCATTCGCCGCAACCGGCAAGGTTTTTTGCGGGGCAGGGCGATGGTCGGTGATACTGACCACCTTGTTGTTTACGGCTTCATCCTTTGAAAGACCGCGCGCAGAGCCGCCATCGGGCATTTTGACGACTTCCAAAGCTCGTGCACGATTGGGAAGGCGGCGCAGGAAGCCTCTTTCCTCCAGAGCACCGATAAGGCGATGTACACCCGATTTGCTTTTGAGATCGAGCGCCTCCTTCATTTCCTCGAAAGACGGCGAGATTCCAGTCGCTTCGAGTCTTTCATGGATGAACATCAGGAGCGAATGCTGCTTGGCGGTCAACATGGTTTTGTTCCAATGCTGTTGAACAGATGTGGAACGATTAGGAAACAAATGGAGGTGTTGTCAAGTGTCTGTGATCCAGACTGATCTGACCTATGTTAGGGGGTAGTAAGGCACCTCACTGCCGGCTGCGGTAAATCCAGCATCAATAGGCCGTATTATCAATGCATTAGCGTCGGATAAGGCCGCAAGCATGGCGCTATCATTGATGCCGACCGGCATCAATTTGCCGTCCTCAAGCTTGGCTCGGAGATGATCGGTGCGGGGTCCATTGGGGGGCAGGTCAACGCCGGTGGAGGCCATGAGTCGCTCGGGAAGTGGAGCCGACGCTCCGGATAAATGCGCGATGAGCGGCTTCAGCAACAGCATAGCTGTCACAAAGGCAGACACCGGATTGCCGGGTAGCCCCAGCAACACTGCATCCCCGATCCGTCCGGCAATAACGGGCTTGCCCGGGCGCATGGCGATTTTCCAGAAATCCATGCTCCCCCCGGCCGCCTTGAGCGCAGGCACAATCAGGTCGTGATCGCCCACCGAAGCGCCGCCTGTCGTGACGATGACGTCATGATCGCCAAGCGCGCGAAACTGCGCGGTCAGCACCTCGAGATCATCGGCAACTGCTGGAAATTCACTCAATTCCACCGGAAGCCCGCGCAGCATCGCGGCGAGCATCACTCCGTTCGAGGACGGGATCTGGTCTTCCGCACAGGGCTGCCCTGGCGCAACGAGCTCGTCCCCGGTCGATACGAGCGCCACCCTCAGCTTACGCCGTACGAGCAGCGAACCATGCCCCGCCATCGCCGCCAATGCGAGATGACGCGCATGCAGCGCCGC
>DASUDM010000155.1:0-5277 GCA_036275575.1 Sphingorhabdus sp.
ACAACACCAGCTATGCGCAGATCGCCGGTCAAGGCTGCACCCACATCACCGCCGCCTGTCACCAGTTGCAGTGCACCGCGTGGAATGCCTGCGTCATACGCCAGTGAAATCGCATAACGGGCAATATCGGGGGTCTGGGGCGCAGGTTTTGCAACCACCGTGTTGCCCGCGACCAATGCTGCGGCGACCTGCCCAAGGAAGATAGCCAACGGGAAATTCCATGGCGCAATTGCTGCCCATACGCCGCGGCCTTCGTGGCGCAGCACATTGCGCTCGCCGGTTGGCCCCGGCAGTTCAACCGGGGCAAGGTCAGCGCGCGCGCGCGCCGCATAATAGCGGCAGAAATCAACCGCTTCGCGCACTTCTGCCAATGCATCGGGAATGGTTTTCTTTGCCTCCTGCACGGCGATCGCCATCAAGGGCGCACGATGCTGTTCCAGCAAGTGGGCCAAGCGATCGAGGCAAGCGGCGCGCTGTTCAACCGGGGTCATCGACCAAGCGGGATAGGCAGTCTGTGCGTTGGCAATGGCCGAGGCGACATCGATATCCATTCCAGCAGGAACTGCCGGCATCACTGCGACCTTGCCACTGATATCAGCCAATATCGCCGCATCGTCCAGGTCCAGCCCTTCACTGTTCGCGCGCTCTGGCATGAACAATTCCGATGGCAGGCGGATCGCGGGATGGCGGGTTCCGCCGACTTCCATCACCTTCTCGACCGGATCGGCAAGCAGTTCGTCCTCGCTGATATCTTCGTCTGCCAATTGGTGGACAAAGCTGCTGTTCGCCCCATTTTCCAGCAAGCGACGGACGAGGTAAGCGAGAAGGTCACGGTGTCCGCCTACCGGCGCATAGATCCGGCAATGATAGCCTTCATCCTGAACGAGTTTCTCAAAAAGCCCCTGCCCCATTCCGTGCAGCCGCTGGAATTCGAAATCGCGGGTTTGGCCAGCCCATTCGAGGATGGTGGCAACGGTCAGCGCATTGTGCGTCGCAAAGGCCGGGCGAATGTTCGATGCGCGCAGCATATCCTTGGCACAAGCCAGATAGGAGACATCGGTCGAAGGCTTGCGGGTGAAGAGTGGATAATCGGCTAGGCCGCGTTCCTGAGCCCATTTGATTTCGCTATCCCAATAGGCACCCTTTACCAGGCGGACCTGCATGATCCGGCCTGTATCCTGGCCCAGTGCATCCGCCCAGGCGAGAACGGGGCGGGCACGTTTCGAATAGGCCTGCACCGCCATTCCCAGACCATCCCAACCTTTCAGCTGCGGATCGCGAGCGGCCGCCTCAATAATGTCGAGACTCATTTCCAGCCGCGCTGCTTCTTCGGCATCGACCGTCAATTGCACCCCTGCAAACGCAGCTTGCCTGGCAAGTTCAACCAGCATCGTGGCCAATTCGGGGACGCAACTGGCCGCCTTTGCAGTTTCATAGCGCGGATGCAGCGCCGACAGTTTGACCGAAACGCTATGCCCGCGCGCCGGATTTGCCCCGACAGCGGCCACCGCTTGCTGGTACGCCTCAAAATAGCGGTCGGCATCGGCGCGGGTGCGCGCAGCTTCACCCAGCATGTCGAAGCTGGCCGTGAAGCCCTTATTCTCGGCCGAATCCATACGCTTGATTGCTTCGTCAATGGTGCGACCCATCACGAAGACCTGGCCCATCAGGCGCATAGCAGCGCCGACTGCCTGACGGACAAAGGGTTCGCCTGCACGCGAGACCAGTTTGCGCAACACGCCGCGCCCATCGTCGCCGACCATCGCTTTGCCCAGGACAAGGCCCCAGGTAGCGCTGTTCACCAACATGCTCGCAGATTTGCCGCTGTGCGCCCGCCAATTGGCATCGCCCAGCTTGTCAGCAATCAGCAGGTCGGCAGTGTCAGCATCCGGAACACGCAAAAAGGCTTCCGCTAGAGAGAGCAAGGCCGTGCCTTCTTCGGTACCCAGGCGATATTCCTGAAGGAACTGGTTTACCCAGCCATCGGTTTGCGCCGAACGCAATTCACCGAGCAGTCCCTTTGCCCGCCCAACGATGGACGCCCGTTCCGAGGCGTTGAGCTGCGCTGAAGCGACAAGCGGGGCGAGGGTTTCGGGTTCAGGGGCGCGGAACATAGGCCGAATGGCCATGCGCGCGGAATCGACTGGATTTGCCATGCCGCCGCATAGCGCCTGTGGCTATGCGGCGACAAGTTTCAATTGTTACCAATTAACGATAACGGCGGCGGCAGTTGCTATCCGACTTGTCGATTGCGCGACCGGCAAGTGCGCCAACTGCAGCGCCGATAATGGCGCCTTCAGTGCGATTGCCACGGCGGGCAATTTCACGTCCGGCAAGGCCGCCAGCGACGGCACCGATCACGGTACCGCCAGTGCCCTTGTCGCAACGATATCCACGATCACGGCGATGGTAACGGTAATTGTCACGGTCACGATAGCTGTAATAGTCATCATCGTCATAACGACCCGCAAAGGCCGGAGTAGCCGAAAAGCCAGTAACCAGAGTTGCGGCTGCGACCAGTGCGCCGAGCGATTTTTTCATATTCATCTTCTTTCTCCTTCGCGCTGGCGGATCCACGCTGCCAAACAGCTTGGATATATCCGCCTCGAATTCTGCCCTGTTGGTGACTGGATAAGCGATTCGGCTTGAGCCTTTGCTGAATGTGGGTGTTATCTTCTGTTCAGGCTTGGGCTTTGTTAGATGAATGCTATGAGCCCGAGCATGCAGCACCAATTCATCCGCATAGCCATCTTGATCCTGCTGGCCATAATCGCTGCGGGAGGCGAACGGCGTTATTCGCTGAACAGCAGCCAATCGATCGAACTCGTCCCTTTACGTTTGGACGCAAGTAAGCCCGATCGTCGCAAAGTTGGTGCACTGACTTTCCTGAATGGTTGGGAACTTCGCAGCGACAATAGCGATTTCGGCGGTATATCCGCCCTGACCGCGCTGGGCGAAAACCGCTTCCTCGCGGTTAGCGATGCCGGAACGTTGATTGGGTTCACTTTGACCAATGGCAAAATGGAACGCAGTTTCATCGCTGCGCTGCCGGGAGCACAAGGCGAACAGCTCGATTATCGTGACAGAGACAGCGAGGGGATGGCCTATGACGCCGCCTCCGGCCACATCTGGATAAGCTATGAAGCACGCCATGCGGTGCGACGGCTCTCCCCTTCATTGGGAAGGGTCGATGGCGTCAAGCGCTTGTCTTTCACCGAAGGTTGGAAGGCGAATGGAGGGGTGGAAGCCATGGCGCGCCTCAATGATGGGCGTTTTGTCCTGTTATCCGAGACGCATCAGCGTGCCGATGGCAGCAACAGCGGCTATCTCTATTCGGGTGATCCGGTCGAGCAAGGTGCGCGCTACACATCATTTGGCTATCGCGCACCCAAAGGCTATCGCCCTACCGACGCGACAGTATTGCCCGATGGTCAACTGCTGATACTCAACCGGCGGATTAGCTTCCCGCAGGGTTTCTCCGCAAAGCTCGCCATCCTCGATCCAGCTGAAATCCAGAGCAGTGAAGTCGCGACGCCGAAGGTCATAGCGAGCATAGCCCCGCCCCTGCTGGTGGACAATATGGAGGGGTTGGCGATCACCCAGGAAAATGGTCGGATCATTGTCTGGATGATATCCGACAATAATTTCACCGCGTTTCAGCGCACCATCCTGATGAAATTTGCGCTCAACCTGCCCAATAAAAAACCGGAGGCGGAAACCGCCCCCGGCTTTGAAACTCTATAGAGCCAAACGCGATTAAGCGGCTGCAGCCTGCTTCTTCGAAATCGCTTTCTTCACCTTGCGGGCGTTGGTGCTCAGCTTCTCGTCCGAAGTCTTGAGAAGCCAGTTGTCGAGACCGCCAACATGCTCAACCGAGCGCAGGCCGGAAGCCGAAACGCGGAACTTGAATGCCTGCTCGAGGCTGTCCGAAAGCAGGGTTACATTCTGCAGGTTGGGCAGGAAGGTACGCTTGGTCTTGTTGTTAGCGTGGCTCACATTGTGGCCAACCATGCGACCCTTACCGGTCAGTTCGCAAATGCGCGACATCTTCAAATTCCCTATAATTGACGAATAACGGGAATCGCTGTTCCCGGAAAGTGGCTGCCCCTAACCTTGTGCCCGCCAAAGGTCAAGCCTTTGCGGACCTTTTCCTCATGCGAGCAGCAGGTCCGCCAGTTTCTTCCGGTGCCATGCAGCATCGCCATATTGCGAGGCATAGAAAATCGCCGCCCGTCGGTGGAGACCTGCGTCGCAATCATGGGTGAAACCGAATCCGCCGTGAAACTGGATAGCCCGGTCCGCGGCATAGCTATAGGCACCATCGGCGGCCGCCTTTGCCATGCGCACCGCAACTTCTCCCCTGCCCTGGTCGGAAAAACTGTGTGCCGCGCTGTAAAGATGGGTGCGCGCCTTTTCATAGCCGACATAGGCGTCGACCATCGGATGTTTGAGCGCCTGATATTCGCCAATCAGTTTGCCGAACTGCTTGCGGGTAAGCAGATAATCGAGCGTATAGTCGATCACCGCCTGCGACCCGCCGCACATTTCGGCGGCTTGAAGGAGGTTCGCCGCCAGTTCGATCTGTGCGAGCGCAGCGCCCGCCTTTGCCGGGTCCAGCAATGCAGCCTCCGGCACCGAAATTCCATCAAGAGTGAGGGCAAAACTGCGTTTCGTCTCATCCACAATGATTTCGCGGCGCAACGCTCCCGCCTTAATTGCGGATTTTTCTAGAAGCAGCAGTACAGGCATTCCATCGAGCAACACCGACACGACGATTACGTCGGCACTGTCCGCCCAAAGCACGAAATGCTTTGTGCCCGAAAGCTTCAACACCCCGTCAATACGCGTTGCAGATGCCGATATGTTACCCAGATCCCAATCACCATTCGCCTCACCCAAGGCAAGCGCAGCAATCTCTCCTGCAGCGAGGCGCGGCAACCACTCGGCCTGCTGCTCAGAAGAACCAGCGACCAGCAATACCTGTTGCGCTATAATCGACGGCACAAAGGGCGAAGCGAGAAGGTTGCGGCCCATCTGCTCGACGACGGGAACGACCTCGGCAAGCGAGAGGCCAACACCGCCATGGGATTCGGGGATGGCAATCGCCGTCCAGCCCAGTTCAACGATTTCCTGCCACACCGCTGCGTCAAAGCCGATTTCGCTCTCGAGGAGCGCACGTACCTTTGCGATAGGCGATTTCTCGCGGCAGAACTCGCTCGCAATGTCGAGCAGCTGGATTTGTTCCTCGCTATAGCCGATGCCTGCAAATTCCATTGG
>DASUDM010000156.1:0-3457 GCA_036275575.1 Sphingorhabdus sp.
CGACGAGCAAAGTCGCTGAAATAAAGAGTTCGGGGCTCTTCGTTCGCGCTGCCTGCCCGAATAAGGGCGGCAGCAGGAAACGGCCCGCGATTAGCATGACGATGATGACGGCGAGCCCCTGCCACATTACCGTGAACAGGCCGTCCCATCCGCTGCCACTGGCGGCTTGCGGTCCAAGTACGCCCAGTACGAAAATGATCGGGACGATGGCTAGGTCTTCGAACAGCAGCATTGCGAATGCTGACCGACCAACCGATGATGTCGTACCCGCTATCGGTAGTACAAGTGCAGTTGAAGACAATGAGAGGGCGAGGCCTAGACCTATCGCTTGGACAGGGCTGTAGCCGACTGCATATAGCGCACCGCCGATGAGGATGGCGCCTCCAAACAGTTCGGCTGCACCTAGCCCGAATACTTGCCTGCGCATGCGCCATAAACGGCGAAATGACAGCTCCAGCCCGATCCCAAACAGCAGCAGGATGATGCCGAACTCACCTATTCGTGTGATATCTTCGGGATCCGATATCGTAATCCAACGCAGCCACGGTATCCGGTCCGCCAATGCACCGAGGCCCATTGGTCCGACGAGGACGCCCACCAGCAGGAAACCAATAATGGGAGTGATGCGCAAACGCGCAAAAGCCGGGATAACAATCCCGGCCGCGCCCAAGATGATGAGCGTGTTATTGAGTCCTTCGGTATGTAACTCGGCGGCCATGCCCCCTTCTTAAGGGGAGCAAGCCGCTGATGTCAGCAACTTACTGCCAGCTGCCCATTTTTTGTTCGAGATTGGCGCGAACTGCTTCGAAGAACTGCTCGGTGGTCATCCAAGCCTGATCGGGACCGATAAGGATGGCGAGGTCCTTGGTCATGGCGCCATTTTCAACCGTCTCGATGCAGACCTGCTCAAGCGTTTCGGCGAAGCGGGTAACTTCGGGCGTATCATCGAACTTGCCGCGATATTTCAGGCCACCGGTCCAAGCGAAGATCGACGCAATCGGGTTGGTCGAAGTCGCTTTGCCCTGCTGGTGCTGGCGATAGTGGCGGGTCACGGTGCCATGCGCCGCTTCGGCTTCGACAGTCTTGCCATCAGGCGTCATCAGGATCGAGGTCATCAAGCCGAGCGAGCCAAAGCCCTGTGCAACCTGGTCCGACTGGACGTCGCCGTCATAGTTCTTGCACGCCCAGACGAACTTGCCGCTCCACTTCAGCGCCGAAGCGACCATGTCGTCGATCAGGCGGTGTTCGTAGACGATGCCTGCGGTGTCGAACTTTTCCTTGAAGCCTTCGGTTTCGAAAACCTCCTGGAACAGATCCTTGAAACGGCCGTCATAGGCCTTGAGGATCGTGTTCTTGGTCGACAGGTAGACCGGCCAGTTGCGGCCAAGGCCGTAGTTGAACGAGGCGCGGGCGAAATCGCGGATCGAATCGTCCAGATTGTACATCGCCATGGCCACGCCCGACGACGGGAACATGAAGACTTCTTCGTCGATCTTCTCGCCATTTTCGCCGTCCCAAACGAGGCGCAGCTTGCCGGGGCCGGGGATGCGAACGTCGGTCGCCTTATACTGGTCACCAAAGGCATGGCGGCCGACAACGATAGGGTCGGTCCAGCCAGGGATCAGGCGGGGAACGTTTTCGATGACAATCGGCTCACGGAACACAACGCCGCCCAGGATGTTGCGGATAGTGCCGTTGGGCGATTTCCACATCTTCTTCAGGCCGAATTCCTCGACGCGGGCTTCGTCGGGGGTGATGGTCGCGCATTTCACGCCAACGCCATATTCGCGGATCGCATTGGCGCTCTCGACGGTGACGCGGTCATCGGTCGCATCGCGATGTTCGACGCCAAGGTCATAATATTTCAGGTCAATGTCGAGATAGGGCAAAATCAGGCGTTCACGGATCCATTCCCAGATGATCCGGGTCATTTCGTCGCCATCAAGTTCGACGACGGGGTTTTTCACCTTTATTTTTGCCATGACGAAGCTGCTTTCCTTGGGGATTCTCTATTGTTTGTGGCTGCGCCATAGCAAAGTTTGCCAGCCAATCAACTGCCAGTAAGTGGCGGCGATTGGCTGGCGGAAAATGGCGCCGAACGGGGATCAGGCGGCGAGTTGCAAAGCGCTGCGACGAACAAGCCTTCCAGGCAGTTCGCCGGTATGCTCACCGTTGCGATAAGTGATGCGGCCATTGACGATCGTGGCGACTATGCCATCAACTTTTTGCAGCATCCGCTTGCCGCCGGCAGGGAGGTCATAAACAATCTCCGGAACGCGCAATTGCAGCCCATCGAAATCGATCACGTTGATGTCCGCCTTCATCCCGGGTGCCAGCAAACCGCGATCGCTTAGGCCAACGGTGGCAGCGGTTTTTGATGTCAGTTCGGCAATTGCTTTGGGTAGTTCGATTCGTTGGTCTTCCGCTGCATCGCGCGCCCAACGTTGCAGGAAATATGTCGGGAAGCTGGAATCGCAGATAAGGCCGTAATGGGCGCCGCCGTCAGCAAGCGCCATCACCGTATCCGGATGACCCAGCATTTCGCGCACGGCCGACAGATTGCCCTCCGTATAATTGGCGGCAGGCAGGTAGAACATCCGCCGACCTTCATCCTCAAGCAGCCGGTCATAGGCAAATTCCTCAAGGCTAAGCCCAGCTGCCTGCGCGCGGGCCTCCATCCTGCTGGTGCGATCAGGTTCATAGTTCGGCCGTCCGTCCTCCCATTCACTGGTCGCACGGAATGCATCGATAAGTGCCAGCGTCACTGGATTGCTGTCTTCCGGGCTTTCGGCGAGCAAATGCGCACGGAATTGCGGATCGCGCATCTTTGCGACCCGCTCCGCCAAAGGCAGTCCCGCAATCGTCTTGTAGCTGGGGTGCGAGCTGAATGGGTGTAGGCTGAGGTCAAGGCCATAGAACATTCCCACCGGTCGCGGCGCGACCTGTCCGCGCATCTGCAAGCCGTCCTGGCGGGCCTGCTCAAGCCCGCGCAGCATCGCGCGCCAACCGGGGCCGGGCTGGTTTGGCACATCGAGCAGCGTGAAGGAAACAGGGCGTTTCCCATGCTCGGCCAAACCGCGAAGCAACGCGAATTCTTCACCGGCATCGTTGGATGGGGCAGGGATCATCTGGAAGACGCCGGCATTGGCTTCGACCAGCCCGTCCATCAGGGCGCAAAGTTCATCGAATTCTGAATAAAGGCTGGGCGCGAGTTCGCCGGCGCGCGTGCGGTGCATCATGTTGCGCGAAGTCGTCACGCCAAACGCGCCTGCTTCGATCGCTTCCTTTACCAATGCCCGCATCTGTTCGAGATCTTCAGCGGTCGGTGGTTCGTGGCGCGCGGCGCGCTCACCCATCACGAAGATGCGGACGGCAGAATGCGGCACCTGCGTAGCGACATCGACATCGAGTTCACGCTGTTCGAGTGCATCGAGATAATCGGGGAAGGTTTCCCAAT
>DASUDM010000157.1:0-5604 GCA_036275575.1 Sphingorhabdus sp.
GATTGCGATTGGCCTGGTTGATGCCATTCCACTTGAATGAACGGCGATTGAAGAATTCGGCAAATAGTTCAGGATGATCTTCAATAACATGCTTGGCGAGCAGGCCAAGATCGTGCGCACTTGAATAGCTTTTCCCGCCATCGGGCCAGCCATTTGCGGTGGCAAATTTGCTGTTCTCCATTCCCAGCTTTTGTGCCGCTTCATTCATCTCGTTCACAAAGGCCGTTTCGCTTCCCGCCAGCCCTTCGGCCAGCACAACCGACGCATCGTTGCCGGAAAGCGTCAATACGCCGTGTAGCAAATCCTCTACACTGACCTTCTGGCCGGATTTCAGGAACATGGTGGAACCACGCTTTTGCCATTTCGCCCATGTTTCGGGGCGGACGGTGAACAGGCTGTCCCGCCCGACCCGCTTGGCTTTGATAGCTTCGAAGGTGACATAAGCGGTCATCAGTTTTGCCATTGATGCCGTCGGTATCTGCTTGTCTGCGGATTTTTCCAGCATCACTATGCCGCTATTTGCGTCATACAAATACGCGATCGGCGCTTCGGTGCGATATCCGTTTGGGTTCGCCAGCAATGGCTGCACCCAGAGCAAACATATCAGGGCAAAAAGGAAACGCATCCCGGTTAGTTAACCGGCGATGCGATGCTCCGCCAGTCAAAGCTTTTCGCGAACCAGCCTTGCTTGTGGATAGCCGCGCTTGCGCGCATCAGCCTGTGCGGAGGTGGCCTCCGTCTGGGAAGTGAATGGCCCGAAGCGCACGCGGAAAAACTTCCCGCCATCGCTCGGCGCTACTTGTGCACCCAGTTTCTTGGCGAGAGCATCGGCATTGCTGCGTGAGGCAAAGGCCGCCACTTGGACGTAATAGCTACCAATGGCTTTGGACGCTGCTTCCGTTTTGCTGGGGTTTACGTCTTTATCAACAACGGTAGGCGCAGCCGCAACCGCTTTCGTTTCGGAAACGGTTGCAACAATCGCAGGCGGGGGAACTTGTTTGGCAAGTTTTGCGCGGAGCACCTTCAATAGCGATTCCGGCGTGTCCATCCGGGTGCTCGCAGCTTGGCCGGAACGCAGCACAGCCTTGTCATTTTCGGGCGGATTGACGCGACGCACGCGCACGCCTGAAATGGTTTTTCCACCTATTCCAAGCTGGCGCGCGGCGCCTTCCGAAAGGTCGATCAGCCGATCATTGGTCATCGGCCCCCGATCATTGATCCGGACCAGGATTGTGCGCCCCGTATCGAGCGCGGTCACCTCTATATAGCTGGGCATAGGCAAGGTTTTGTGCGCCGCCGTAACGCCGGTCGCGACATAAGCCTCTCCGCTGGCTGTTAGCTGGGCGGCAGAATCCGCGTCGTAAATTCCTGCGAGCCCGACTTCATCATATAATGTGGTGTCTGCGGGCGTGTATGTTGTCGGGCCAATGTTGAAGGGCTGGCCGATTATCGCCGCCTGGTCTGCTGGTAATTCCGTCGTAGTCGAGTTCGCCGACGAAATCGGCGCCGCCCCCCCATCGGTGCAGGAAACGAGCGTCAGCAGGGCTGCCAGAGCCAATGCAATTTTAGTTTCGTACCTCATTAGCGAGCAGACCTACCGAAAGAGCGTAAAAATTGGAGCAATTATAGTCCAATATCGCGCGATAGTTGCTGCCCAGTAAATAAGCGGTGCGCCCTTCCCCGTCAGGTTCGATCAATGCGGCCTGCATGTTGTCATTCGGCCAGACGCCATTTTGCGGAATTATGCCGCGCTGCTTCCACTCGGAAATGCGCATCCAGCGGCTGTGGCGCGCGAATACCCGGGCGCAGCGGGTGGGAACCAAAGTGCTTTTGATCGTATTGCGATCGAGACTTGATGGAACATTGACCGCAACGCCCCATGGTTCATTGCGCCGCCAACCCGCATTCATCAGATAGTTGGCAATCGACGTCATCGCATCGACTTCGCTTTTCCAGATATCGGCATAGCCATCGCCATCGCCATCGCGCGCCAGACGAAGATAGACCGATGGCAGGAATTGCGGCCTGCCGAGCGCCCCTGCCCAGCTGCCGGTTATTGCATAAGACGGCACGCCGCGATCAATCATCTTGAGCACTGCGACCAGCTCTGCCTCGAAAAGCTCACGACGACGGCCATCGAAGGCCAGCGATGCCAGCGCGTCAGGCGCGTGGAAATTGCCCATTACCGCGCCATAATTGGTCTCATGCCCGTAAATGGCGATCATTACCTCTTCGGGTACACCGGTTTCATTCTCGATACGCTGCAGCAACGGGCGCAATTCGCGATATTTGGCCCGCCCCCGATTGATCCGTGAGGCGTCTACATGTTTCTGGCGATAGGGTTCGAAATCAGGGATCGCGGCGTTGCCCGGCGTTTCCGGTTGGCCTCGATCAAGCTGCACGACACGCGGCAAATAGGTCAGAGTCGGAATTACCCGATCGAGCGTCGCCTTGCTGACGCCTTCACGCTCCGCCCGTATCCTTACCGTTTGCAGATATTGGCTGAATGCGTGCGAATGGCTTGTCTCTGCGGACGGTGGAGCGGACGGCGGCGGAGTGGGCTGCTGCGCGGAGAGCGCGGCCGGAGGGCTTGTGATTGCCAACACCATAGCTGCTGCCAATCCGTCAACCGGCCATTTTCCGATACGCAAAGCCACCAACTCCTCCATTTTCAACAGCAAAGCAGATAACATGGATATCGGCCAGCGGACAGGAAAACTGCGCAGCCGGGCGTAAAATGCGCACCGGTTGGCGGCGAGACGCTGTGCGATTTTCCCGACGCGAAGCGCTTGCTTGCGTTGGATTTCCTGTCTAGAGCCGCTCGCGAAGCGGACAGGTGGCCGAGTGGTTTAAGGCAGCGGTCTTGAAAACCGCCGTGGGTGCAAGCTCACCGTGGGTTCGAATCCCACCCTGTCCGCCAGCTTCCTACTTCTCTTCAGCCAGTTGCCCGCCGTTGGAAGCGTTTTCGCCGAATGCGCTGGTGGTGCCGTCGATCATCATCTGGATTTCTTCGTTGGCGTATTTTTCGGCATCGGCTTGCTTGGATCCAAAGCCTTTTTCCGATTTCACCAGCATGTCGAAATAGGTCTGCCTTTCGGTCGGGCAGGCCTTCTGGATCGATTCATTAAATTCGGCACCCGATTTCTTGACCTTCACGGCTTCGTTATGCTCACGGATCAGGCAATTGTTGAAGCCCTTGCGCGCGTCATCGAGCGGATCGCCCTTCATGGCTGCCATGTTGAGCGCCATGGCCAGCGCCAAGCCTGTCATCATCATAAGTTGTTGCTCCCCAGTTTGTGCGAACGTTTTTGAAACGTCTTCCCCGCACCATGGTTATCACAACGGTGCGGGGCGCTGCAATGTTCCAAATTGCAACTGAATCAACGCTGAACTCTCGGTTTAGCGGATCCGTTTGCCACCTTTTACAACTGCATCGACCGACTCGAGTTCGCGGACATTTTTGAGCGGATCGCCATCGACCGCAATGATATCGGCGAAGCGACCGACTTCGATCGCGCCGACATCCTTTTCACGACCCAGCGCCTGTCCGGCGTTCCGCGTCGCTGCCTGGATAGCTTCGAGCGGAGTCATTCCATATTCGACCATCACGCGGAACTGCTTGCCGATTTCGCCGTGCGGCATCACGCCGGCATCGGAGCCAAAGACCATTTTCACACCAGCCTTGTGGGCCTTGCGGAAATTGTCGCGCTGGATTTGCGCCACCTCGCGGTCCTTGCGCAGATTATCCTCCAGCACGCCATTTTTCGCGCCTTCGGCCTGGGTATATTCGGTGTTGTAGATATCCATCGAGAACCAGACCGGGCGGGCGCGGCTCGCGGCGAGCTTGATGCCTTCATCGTCGACAAGACTGGCATGTTCGATCGTGTCTATGCCTGCCTTGATCGCCGCCTTGATGCCCTCCCCGCCATGGGCGTGGGCTGCAACGCGAATGCCCCATTGGTGCGCCTCGTCGGCGATGGCGCGCAAATGCTCTTCGGAAAGCTGCTGCTGCCCCGGTTCGGTATTGCGCGAGAAAACCCCGCCGGTCGCGCAGACCTTGATGACCTCGGCCCCATATTTGCGCTGGCGGCGGACCTGGTAACGCAACTCGTCGATGCTGTCGCCGATACCTTCTTCCTTTTCTGCCTTTTCCAGGCTGGGGGGAAGGAAGGTGGAGTCGCAATGACCACCGGTTGCACCGAGCGCATAACCAGCGGGAACGATCCGCGGCCCGACCGCGTAGCCGTTATCAATTGCTTGCTTGAGGCCGATATCGTTGCGGTTGCCCGCGCCCACATTACGGACGGTGGTGAAACCGGCATCGAGCATGGCCTTGGCACTGCCGACCGCGGTCATGCCCCAGAAACTGTCGGTAAATTCGAGGCCGCGATAGCCACCGATGTCGGCAGGGCCATCGAGATGGACGTGCATGTCGATCAGACCGGGAAGCAGCGTCTTATCGCCCATATCGATATGGGTAACGTCGGCGCCCCATTTGACTGTGCGGGCATCGGCAATGCTGGTGATGCGGCCATTATCGTCCACGAAGATGGCTGGATTCTCGATCATCTTTCCGGTGAGCACATCGAGCATGCGCGCGCCGGTGATGACGGTATTGGCCAGCGCAGGTACCGATTGAACGGCCAACGCCGCAATCGCCAAAACCCCAGCATTTCTCAGAAAGTTCACGCCATTCCCCATGTCTTTATCTCCCGAATCTTGTTTTCAGACATTAGGCAGATTGGGCGACGGTAGGACAGAGGAAAATTGGCAAATCACATGTGTAGCATTTTCCCATAAGCTCCCAGCACGCTCTCATGCATCATCTCGCTCAGCGTCGGGTGCGGGAATACGGTGTGCATGAAATCGGCCTCTACCAGTTCGGCGGTCTTGCCAATGGTATAGCCCTGGATCAGCTCGGTAACCTCGGCGCCGACCATATGCGCGCCGAGCAGCTCGCCGGTCTTGGCATCGAAAACGGTTTTGATGAAGCCTTCGGCCTCACCCAACGCGATGGCCTTGCCGTTGCCGATGAAAGGGAAGTTTCCGACCTTCACCTCATAGCCCGCTTCCTTGGCTTTCGCCTCGGTTAGGCCGACGCTGGCGACCTGCGGGTGGCAATAGGTGCAGCCGGGGATATTCTTCGGGTCCATTGCATGTGGATGGCCGCCTGCTATGGCTTCAGCTGCAATCACGCCCTCATGGCTCGCCTTGTGCGCAAGCCAGGGTGGCGCCGTGACGTCACCGATGGCCCATAGGTCGGGCACATTGGTTCGGCACATCGGATCGGTCTTGATATGTCCGCGTTCGGTTTCAACGCCCAGTGCCTCCAGCCCGATATTCTCGGTATTGGGGACGATGCCGATGGCGACGATGCAATGGGTGAATTCGCTCTTGGCGACCTTGCCATCCTTGTCCTTGATTTCGGCGGCGACGCCGCTGGCGCTGGCCTTCAGTGACTGTACCCCTGCCCCAGTCAGGATGGTCATGCCCTGTTTCTTCAGTGCCTTTTCGAGGAAGGTCGAAACGTCCGCATCTTCAACCGGTACGATGCGATCCATCATTTCGACGACGGTTACTTCGGCGCCCATATCGGTGTAGAAG
>DASUDM010000158.1:0-3350 GCA_036275575.1 Sphingorhabdus sp.
GGTGCGATGGCGCGCACCAAAGCGTTGCCGGTTTCGATCGAGACGCCCGCCTTGGCGTAAGTGTAAGACTCATTGTCGCTCATTTTATCGCCGCTAGCGACTTCCCCCTTGGATTTCCAATCATAAGTCGCCAAAAGGGCCCCCAATGAGGGTCCGGGTGCCAAAGTCTCTGTGGAAATATGCGATAGCCCTGCCGCTTTTGGCAGGCAGCGCGGTGCTGGTGCACGCCCAGATTGAAGGGCCAAAGCGCGGGATTCCGCCAATCGCCAGCAGTGGCGACTTTGAAGTCACTGGCGTTATCGTGAATGTGACGGGCAAAAATGCCGATGATGCCCGCCGTGCCGGTTGGGAAGAAGCGCAGCGCAAGGCATGGAGCATGCTGTGGGCCAAAACACATGGTGGTGCAGGCGGAACTTTATCGGATTCGACGCTCGACGGAATTGTTTCGGCCATCATAGTTGAAGAAGAACAGATCGGGCCTCGCCGCTATATTGCAAAATTGGGCGTTTCATTCGACCGCGCCCGTGCGGGCCAAATTCTTGGCGTAAAAGGCGTAGGGCGAAAATCTGCACCTTTGCTGGTCATTCCCGTGATGCACAGCAACGGCGCTCCCTATGTGTTTGAACGCCAGACCCCGTGGCAGGCCGCGTGGGCCAAGTTTCGCACAGCCGATAGCATGATCGACTATGTGCGCCCTTATGGCGGGGGCGGGGAGTCGTTGCTCATCAATGCCGGCCAGATGGAAAGGCGCAGCCGCAGCTGGTGGCGCGTTATTCTCGACCAATTCGGCGCCGCGGATGTTATCTATCCGATTGTCAGGCTTGAACGGCAATATCCGGGTGGGCCAGTAATTGGAAAGTTTGCGGCGCGTTATGGCCCCGAAAACCGTTTCCTCGGCAGTTTCACACTTCGTGCGCAAAATCCGGAAGGTATTCCGGTGATGATGGCCGAAGGCGTCCGCAAGATGGACGAGTTGCTGCAACAAGCGTTTGTCAGCGGTCGCTTGCGAGCAGAGGCTTCGCTTCTCCTTGAAGAGATTGACGAGGAAGATCTGGAAGAGCTCGAAGAAGAGGCAGCGACCGAAACCGAAGATCCGCTTGCGGATGCGGTCGATGCGCTTTCTGGTCGCGCAGCGAACGAACAGGGAGGGCAGTCACCGGTAGCGATGCAGCAAGTCACCGTTACCGTGCAGGTCAGCACACCGACGCCAGAAGCCGTAGACCGGGCAGAGGCATCGCTTCGCTCAATCCCAGGTGTGCGGTCGGTTTCGACCACGAGCCTTGCGCTTGGCGGGACTTCGGTGATGCGTGTGACGTTCCAGGGCGATCCAGCGGCGTTGAACGCCGCGTTGCAGTCTCGCGGTTTCAGGTAAGGGAGCAGGGCGCAGTCGATGCGTCCGCGGCCAGATGAAGCAGATTGCGTTACCTTTTGACGAACTCAATCCCGGGCGGATGGACGATTGCCTGATTGTCACTCCGGCTAACGCAATTGCCTTCGCGGCGCTTGGCAACAGCAGCCAGTGGCCGGGCCACTGCGCGTTGCTTGTGGGCCCCGCGCGTTCGGGCAAGACGCTGATGGCGCGCTATTTTGCGGCGCAGGGCGGCAAGGTGCTGGACGATGCCGACCAGATTTCGGCGGAAGAACTGTTCCACCACTGGAATGCCGCAAAAAATGCCGGTGAAGTGCTATTGCTTGTATCGGGGCATGCGCCCGGCGAATGGAATATCGAGCTTCCGGACCTTCGCTCGCGCATCGGTGCGGCGCAATTGCTCGAAATCGGCGAGCCCGATGATGAACTGGTCGAACAATTGCTGCTTAAATTCCTGAGGGATCGGGGGACCTCGATTGGACCTGAAGCATTGGCTTTTGTCGTCCGCCGAATAGAGCGCAGCTATCAGGCGGTTGAGGAACTTGCCAAACAGGCAAATGCATTGGCGCTTGCTGAAGGGTCTGCAATCACACTGCCTCTAGTCAGGCGCTTGATAGCCGCTTAACCGCAGTTGATGCGGATGATTTTCTTCGTTTCGTCGATGAAGATATTGAGCCGAGCCGGGCTGTAATCCATGGTGATCATACCATCGTGCGGCGCGACGCGCACCACGGAAGCCTTGGCTTCATTTTTCAATTTCGCTTCGAATTCTGCAGTAAGGGTTTTGCCAACTGCGTAATCAAGTTTGCTGGCATCGCATGATCCGGTTGGCTCCGCTGAGGTCTGGCCAGCTTCGGCATTTTCAGCTGATGGTATGCATCCCGAAAGTGCCAGCGTAAGAAGCGAACCAGCAAGAGCCTTTTTCATCCGTCAACATCCTCCGTTCGCGTCATCTTCAGCTTGCCATTTACGACAGCGAAAGCGAGCCGACCTTCGACCAGATCGAGCGCGTCATGCCCGAACTGTTCGTACCGCCAACCCTTGAGCAGTTCGAGGCCTTCGCGGTCGCCCGCCGCCAGCCTTTCCAGCTCTTCGCTGCGGGTAATTAGACGCGATGCGACATTGATCTCGCGTGAACGGATTTTGAGGAGGAGTTTGAGCAAATCGGCCACCAGCGCACCATCCTTGCCCGGGCCGGGGCCGTTGTGGTTGCGATCGGGCATTTCATCCTTTGATAGCGGTTGTGCATCGGCGAGGACCGCCATCAGCCGCGCGCCGATTTCATTTTCCTTCCATGCCGGGGAAAGGCCGCGCACCTTCGGCAGGTCAGACTGCGCCTTGGGGGGATGGGAAGCGATGTCGGCAATGGTCTCGTCTTTCATGATGCGACCACGCGGGATGTTCTTCCGCTGCGCCTCGCGCTCGCGCCATGCACCTAGTGCCTTGAGCCTGCCAAGAACATCGGCTTTGCGCGACTGCATCTTGATGCGCCGCCAGATTGTTTCCGGATCGTTGCGGTAATTGTCAGGATCGGCGAGCCGTTCCATCTCGTCATTCAGCCATTCACCGCGACCTGTCTTGACCAGCTTTTCGAGCATTTTCGGGAAGATGTCTGCCAAATGGGTCACATCGCCGATAGCGTAATCGATCTGGCGTTTATCGAGCGGTCGGCGCGACCAATCGGTGAAGCGCGCACCCTTATCGAGGTGAATTCCCAGCCACAGGTCGACGAGGTTCGAATAGCCGATCTGCTCGCCTTGCCCCAATGCCATAGCCGCAATCTGCGTATCGAAAAGGGGATGCGGGGTGCGCCCGGTTAGATTGAAGAAAATTTCTATATCCTGACCGCCCGCGTGGAATACTTTCAGCACATCCTCATTATTGCAAATGAGGTCGAGCATGGGGGAAAGGTCTAGTCCCTCGGCCTTGGGATCTATCGCCGCGGCCTCATTCTCATCTGCCAACTGCACCAGGCAAAGTT
>DASUDM010000159.1:0-2563 GCA_036275575.1 Sphingorhabdus sp.
TCATATGGTCCTGTATGATGTCGGGATATTCGGCACCGATCTCTTCAAAAACCTGCTGGAACAAGCCATCGGTCAGCTTCATGATGTTGCTTTTCGAAAAGCAGGTAACTTTGCGCCGGCCATTCGTCCGCGCATATTCAAAAGCATAGCGGATAATGCGTTCACATCCGGGGCGGCTCACCAGCTTCAGGCATTGATATACCTGATCGGTTTGGCGGTGCTCGATGCCGGCATACAGATCCTCTTCATTTTCGCGAACAATCACAACGTCCATCGCAGGATGGCGGGTTTCGACAAAAGGTGCGTAGGCCGCAACAGGCCGGACGTTGGCATATAGCCCGAGAGTTTTGCGAAGCGTGACGTTGAGGCTCTTGAATCCGCCGCCCAATGGCGTGGTAATCGGAGCTTTGAACAGGGCATTCGACGCCGCAATTGTTTCCCACCCGGCATCGGTAATGCCTGCACTATGCCCTTGCAAGTAAACGGCCTCCCCCAATTCGAGCGGCAGGTAGCGAAGCTGTGCGCCGGCGGCGTCCAAAACGCGTAGCGATGCGTCCATGATTTCGGGACCTATGCCGTCGCCCCGGGCGATTGCCACGGTGGCGACCTCAGCATCCAGATTGGCGCGCTTGGCGGCAGCGGAAGAGGTGCAGATGTTCATAACGGTCTCCTTCGGATGTCTGCCGACCCCAATGGATGACCTGAAAGCATTTTAATAATTGATATTGAAGTTCCTATTCATTACATTTTTCAATAATGGAAACCAATCTGGATCTGGATTGCCTCAGGGCCTTTGTGACAATTGCCGATAGTGGCAGTTTTACCGCAGCGGCCGAACGACTGTTGCGGGGGCAATCGGCGATTTCGTTGCAAGTCAAACGGCTAGAGACCCAGTTGGGCACCCGTTTGCTCGATCGAGGACCGCGCCACGTCAGTATGACCGTGGAGGGAGAGCTGGTGCTTGATCAGGCGCGCAAGCTTCTGGCCATGAACGATGCTCTGATTGCGCGGGCCCAATCGCCGCAGTTGAGTGGCAAAGTGCGGTTGGGGGTGCCCGAAGATTTTGCGACAACCCGTCTGCCGACGCTTTTGGCAAGCTTCAGCCGGGCGCAACCTTTGGTAACGCTGGAAGTCACATGCGAGCTGACGCTGCAATTGCTTGACCGCTTCTCGGCGGGCGAGCTGGATCTTGCCTTGGTCAAACGCGAACCGACGGGCCCGGTGACAGGCCGGCGCGTTTGGCGCGAACCGCTGGTTTGGGCTGCGGGGGCAAATTTTGCCTACCCATCGGAGAGCGCTCCCCTTCCCCTTGTCTGCTCGCCACGCCCCTGCCTTCTTCGTCAGCGCGCAACGCAGGCGCTCGACAATGCCGGCAGGGAATGGCGCATTGCCTATAGTTGTGGTTCGCTGGGCGGCAACCATGCCGCGCTGAGAGCGGGGCTTGGCATTGCCGTGTTGCCGCAGGATATGGTACCGCACGACCTTCTTATTCTGGAAGATCGCACCCTTCCCGATCTTGATGATGTTGAAGTGGCACTGATCGAGGTTCCCGATCTGTCTGCCCCTGCACAAAGGCTGCGCGATACAATCCTGCACGAACTCGAACATGGCAAGGCAATAGGCAGGAAATGAAAAGGCCGGCGGGTTTCCCCACCGGCCTTCGATGTTTCAGCGAGCGCTGAGCTGCGGACCCTTCGACAGGGCTCAGGACATGCTTAGAAGTCCATGCCGCCCATGCCGCCCATGCCGCCGCCCATCGGCATAGCCGGGGCCTTGTCTTCCGGAGCATCCGCGATGGTTGCTTCGGTGGTGATCAGCAGGCCGGCAACCGATGCCGCATCCTGCAGCGCGGTGCGAACGACCTTGGTCGGATCGATAACGCCCGACTTTACGAGGTTTTCGTAAGTGTCGGTTGCAGCGTTGAAGCCCTGGGTTTCATCGCCTTCGCGCAGCAGGTTACCCGAAACGACCGCACCATCATGGCCGGCATTTTCAGCAATCTGGCGGATCGGAGCGAGGATCGCCTTGCGGATGATGTCGATACCGCGGGTCTGGTCGTCATTTGCACCCTTGAGGCCATCAAGAGCCTTGGTTGCATAGAGCAGAGCGGTACCGCCGCCGGGGACGATGCCTTCTTCGACAGCTGCGCGGGTAGCGTGGAGGGCGTCATCGACGCGGTCCTTACGCTCCTTCACTTCGACTTCGGTCGCACCGCCAACCTTGATCACGGCAACACCGCCAGCAAGCTTGGCAAGGCGCTCTTGCAGCTTTTCACGGTCGTAATCGCTGGTGGTGGTTTCGATCTGCGCACGGATCGCTTCGACGCGAGCCTTGATCGCATCGGCTTCACCTGCGCCGTCGACGATGGTGGTGTTGTCCTTGTCGATCGAAACGCGCTTGGCCTGGCCGAGCATGCCGAGCGTTACCGACTCAAGCTTGATGCCGAGGTCTTCGCTGATCATTTCGCCCTTGGTGAGGATCGCGATATCTTCGAGCATCGCCTTGCGACGATCGCCGAAGCCCGGTGCCTTGACGGCAGCGATCTTCAGGCCACCGCGCAGCT
>DASUDM010000160.1:0-3039 GCA_036275575.1 Sphingorhabdus sp.
CGGATGCTGGTGCAGCCCTATCTGCCAGCCATCGCCGATGACGGCGAATATTCGCTATTCTATTTTGGCGGCCGATACAGCCACGCCATCAGCAAGCACCCAGCCGAAGGCGATTTTCGCGTGCAGGAACAATTTGGCGGAGTGGAACGGAGTATCGATGCACCAGCCGATGCAAAGGCGCTTGCCGAAACCGCCTTGGCCGCTGCCGATCGGCTGCTAGGCTGTGGAACCCTGACCTATGCCCGCATCGACATGGTGCGCGATGGCGAGGGAACATTCCGGCTTATGGAATTGGAATTGATTGAGCCCAGCCTGTTCCTGCATTTTGCGCCCGATGAAGGGGCGCTGTTTGCGAATGCCGTAGCGGCAGGCAGTCAAACCGACCGATAATCGGCAATGATTTCGCCGCAAGCCCGCAACTCCTCTTCATGGCTAACCTCGCGCCATTCTTCCTGGAGCGCGGCAGCTTCCCATTCCTGCATAGAGGGGTGCGTAAGGATATGGTCGACCCATGCCTGTCCCTTGCCAACATCGAGGCCATAGGTGCGAACACGATAGGCCACAGGCGCGAAAAAGGCATCGGCTGCGCTGAATTCCGGACCAGCCAGATATGGGCCGCCGAAGCGGGACAGGCCTTCCTCCCACAATTCGCGAATGCGCGCGACATTGGCCTTGAG
Source organism: Sphingorhabdus sp. (assembly GCA_036275575.1). Lineage (GTDB taxonomy): Bacteria > Pseudomonadota > Alphaproteobacteria > Sphingomonadales > Sphingomonadaceae > Sphingorhabdus_B. Next base: position 678 of record DASUDM010000160.1, read on the forward strand.
CGCATCGGACATAGGCTTGGGATTCACACGCACACCAACATTCATCGTGCAATCGTTACGCAATGCAGCAAAGCCGCTGTGCATTTCCGATGCCGCGCATTGCGCCCAGCCGCGAGCGTCGGCATCCTTGGGCCATACGCCCTCATGCCGGTCGGCAAGGTAAAGCGTGATGCCCATTGAATCATAAATGGTGCGGCCTTCGTGCAGCAGCACGGGCACTTGCCCGGTGGGCGAAAAGGCACGAAATTCTTCGTAATTGCTCGGCTTGGTAAAGGGTTCGAACCTGTCTTCGAATTGCAACCCCAATCCTTTCATCAGGAGCCAGGGACGCAGCGACCAACTCGAATAATTCCGGTTTGCAGTGATCAGCGTATAATCCATCTCTTGCCTCCAGATGTGTTGCCCATGCCTATGGCAGGCGGCTCAAATCCAGCCAATTCGAATCCGCGCGGTCATGATAGCTGTCGATGACGGCAAAAGGGATACGGAAGGGGAAACCCCAATTGCTGTTCCACATCGCAACCACACCCGTACGCGTTGCAGGCTCGAAAATCATCGTCGCGCGATAGCCATCGACAGCGCCCGAATGGCCCTCAAGCCGGAGGCCGTTATAGCTGAAACTTCGCCAGCCGAGCCCGTAGGATGCATCGCCATTCGCCTGTCGCAGATCCCCGCCATAGAGGCGCCCGGTCTTCACGCGCGGCGCATGCGCAATTTTCAGCACCGACGCGGGCAGCACATCTGGATATTCACCCATCATCGCCTGCATCCAGCGCGCGAAATCGACAATATTGCTTTCAATCCCGGCGGCCGCTGGGACGCGCCAATAGGCTTCTTTCAGTTGGCGGACATGCTGGCCATTATGCGGACGGGCCCAATCGCTCGAGTTGGTCAAGCCCGCCATCCCGTAGCGCGCGCTGACCATGCCGAGCGGCCGGAAGAAGCGATCATGGACCGCTTCGTCAAATGGCTGCTTGGCCGCGCGCGCCAATATCTCGCTTGCGGCATCGAAAGCGATATTCTGGTAGGTGTGGCAGGTGCCCGGCTCGCACTGCAATGGCGCCTCTGCCAGGCTTCCCCGCAATGCACGCGGGTTTTGCCCATCCTCGAGCCGTTCGTCATAGGCATTTTTGGTCAGACCCGTCTGTTGCGACATGATCTGCCCGATGCTGATCCGCGTTTCCGCGTCGCCGGGCAAGCGCAGCGAGCTGCGCCAAGTGCTGGCTGGCCGGTCGAGATCTATCCTGCCTTCATCAACCAGCTTCGCCGCCAAAATGCCGGTCGCCGTCTTGGAGACCGATGCCCAGCGGAATACCGTTTGCTGCCCGACCAGTGCCCCGGTCGAGCGATCGGCAAATCCGTAGGTACGTACGAAGCTGATCCGGCCATCTTCTACTACCGCAACTGCCAACCCGGCCATTTCGGGGCGCAGCGACAATTCGGCCAATTGCTGTTCCAAGGCGGGGTAATCTATCCGCCCTTCCCATTCCTCTGGCGTGTCGGGAAGGTTTCGGATTTGCGCAGAAACCTCTGCGATATTCGGTACATAGTCGACTGCAACTTCGCCTTTTTCGACGAGAAAACTGGCAATCCAGCCGATAGCCAACAATAGGATTGCAGCAACCGCAAACCGGAGCCAATTGTTCACAAGTTTCTTGTTAAGCATTGGGCTTGGTCGGCTTCCTAACCCCTATGCGCGCCATCACCTGTGCCGGAATCGCATAATCTGCAACCGCTTGTCGATTGTCTCGCAGGCCGCATAACTCGCGTTGCACCAGATACGCCCATGCACGCGATGCCGCCGCGTCGGTAAGCGCCTCCCGTTCTTCCTGGCTGGAAGCGCCATTCAATGCATCGAGCGCCTTTTGCAACAAATACCCGGCGTGACCCAATGATGCAGCCTTTTCGGCGATGATCGCCGCTTCAATGCTGTTCATCGCATCCTTTTGGGAACCGGAGCCGGGCATTCGCATCGATTAAGGTCTCACACCAGATAGTGAGCAGTCGTTTTTGCCGCGACTTCCTCTGCTGTCACACCCGGTGCCAGTTCGATCAGACGGAAAGGCGACGCATGGTCGGGGCGCTGAAAAACGGCGAGGTCGGATATCACCATATCGACCACATTCCGGCCCGTCAGCGGCAGCGTGCAAGTTGGAATGAATTTCGGGCTACCGTCCTTGGCGACATGTTCCATCACCACGATGATTTTCTTGACGCCCGCGACCAGGTCCATCGCGCCACCCATCCCCTTGATCATCTTGCCGGGAACCATCCAGTTAGCGATGTCGCCATTTTCGGCAACTTCCATCGCGCCCAGCACCGTCAGATCGATATGCCCGCCGCGGATCATCGCGAAGGATTG
>DASUDM010000161.1:0-6134 GCA_036275575.1 Sphingorhabdus sp.
GGAACGACCTCATCTGGTCGACGATCAACAAGCATTACCTGCTGGGCGAGGAATATCCGGCGTTCGACCTGTTGCACTGGAATGGCGACGTTACCAACCTGCCCGCCAAATGGCACAAGGATTATCTGTGCGACCTTTACCGCGACAACAAGCTGGTCGAACCGGGCAAACTATCCGCGCTCGGCACGCCCATTGACCTGCGCAAGGTGACGACGCCAACATATGTCCAAGCTGGGCGCGAAGATCATATCGCCCCCGCCGCCAGCGTCTGGAAAATCCGCGACCATTTCAAAGGACCGGTACGTTTCGTACTCGCAGGCAGCGGGCACATTGCCGGGGTGGTAAACCCGCCGGCGCAGGGCAAATATCAATATTGGCTCAACGAAGACCCCAAGGTTTCGAGCCTTGAGGAGTATATCGAAGGCGCGACTGAAACCAAGGGCAGTTGGTGGCCCGATTGGCTGAACTGGCTATCCACCCAGGCGCCCAAACAGGTCGCAGCCAAAGGCGCGCGCCAGCCCGGAGAGGGCAAGCTGAAAGTGCTTGAAGATGCCCCGGGAAGCTATGTGAAAACGCGCTGAGGCGGCAGTCGCACGAACAGGAATGCCGTTGCTGCGATAATGTACGAGAAAACCGCTCCTGCCTGGAACAGGTCATAACTGCCCGTCCAGTCGTGGATTTTCCCGAACAACAGTACGCCGCAAAGTGTGCCCGTCCAGCCAGCCACCTGCACCCAACCATAGATCGACCCGTAGCGATCAAGCCCGAACCGGCGCGCGACAAAATAGGCAAGCAGGTCGATCTCCGCACCTTGCTGCACACCGATGGCGGCAACCGCAAATAATGCAGCAGCATAATAGTTCTGCGTTTGCCATAAGAGCACGCAGCCAATTGCCGGAATCAGCGTGAAGAAAAAGGCAGTGCGTTGCGGGTGCGCGCGATCAAGCATCCAGCCACAAGCGAGCCTTCCGAAAAATTGCCCTGCGGCATAGGCCGAAATCCCAAGGGCGGCCTGTGCCGATGTCAGCCCCTCCTCCAGCATCATCGGCACCATCTGACTGAGCATCCCAGAGGCAGGGATATTTATGCCGACATAACTGACCGCTATCAGCCAAAATGCAGCACTTCGGTAAAAAGGATCGGGGCCTTCATCCGCAAGTCGCCTGGCTTCGTCTTCATCAGGAACCCGGGCCGGAATATCGGCGACAAGAAAGAGGATTGAGGGCAAGCCAATGAACAAAGCCAGCGCCGCGAGCATGAAATAGCCGGCGCGCCATCCTTCCAGTGCAATCAGTCGTTCGAGCACAGGTGGCATAAAGATCGCCACGAGCGAAATTCCGATCGCCGAAAAGGCCAGAGCCAGTCCGCGTTGAGACGAGAACCAGCCATTGACGGCTTTTGTATAGGATATCGAGCTGGTCGCGACACCGATCAGCCCGGTCATGAATACCATGACTCCAAACAAAGTGGGGATGACTGGTGAGAAACCTACAACAAGGTACAGCAGCGCAATCGCCACCATGCCGATGGCCCAGACCCTTCGCAGTCCATAGCGGTCCATGGCCCAGCCAGCGAGCGGGGCGGCCAGCGAACCTATGCCGACAATGGCCTGCAACTGCGAAAATTGCCCGAGCGTCCAGCCGGTTTCCTTTTGCAGGTGCGGTATGAAAAGACTGAAGACAAAATAGAGCAGGTTAACCCCGGTCGCTGCCGCAAGTGCCGCGCCCAAAACGGTTCGCCAGCCCCGTTTCCACTCCTCCATTCTTACCTCTCCAAAGGTAAAATCCTCACCTGCACCATGTTGGCAAAAAGCGAGCACGTCAATTGACGTTTACGTAAACGTCGGGTAATTCCTCCGTCAGTCGGAAACGGTGCGAGTCGGCTCGCCTTGCGAGGTCGTGCGCGCTAAACTGCCGCCAATTGAGGAGAGCTGACATGGATATGGAATTCACTGCCGAAGACCTCGCTTTCCGCGACGAGGTCCGGACATTCATTGCTGAAAATTACCCGCAGGAACTGCGCGGCAAGCAAGACGAAGGTGACGAACTGGGCAAGGAAGATTTCCTCGCCTGGCATCGCATCCTGCACAAGAAAGGCTGGGTCGCCCCGGCATGGCCCGTCGAATATGGCGGCACCGGCTGGACGCCAACGCAGCGCTATATCTGGTCGGAAGAAACGGCACGTGCGGATTGCATCCGCCTGATGCCGTTCGGCCTCTCGATGGTTGGCCCCGTAATCTACACCTTCGGCACGCCGGAACAGAAAGCCAAATTCCTTCCCCGAATCCTTTCGGGTGAGGATTGGTGGTGCCAGGGTTATTCGGAACCCGGCTCGGGCTCCGACCTTGCTTCGCTGCGTACAAAGGCCGTGCGCGATGGCGACCATTATGTCGTCAATGGCCAGAAAACCTGGACGACGATGGCGCAGCATGCCGATTGGGGCTTCTTCCTCGTGCGCACCGATCCCGACGCAAAGCAGCAGGAAGGCATCAGCTTCCTTCTCATTGACATGAAGACCCCGGGCATCACTGTGCGCCCGATCATCACCCTGGGTGGTGAGCATGAGGTCAACGAAGTCTGGCTCGAAGACGTCCGCGTGCCGATCGAAAACCGCGTCTATGAAGAGAATAAGGGTTGGACCTGCGCCAAGTTCCTGCTCGCGCACGAACGTACCGGCATTGCCGGCGTTGCCGCTTCAAAGCGCGGCATCGAGCGCATCAAGGATATCGCCCGTTCCGAAATGGACGGCGATCGCCCGCTGCTCGCCAACCCCTTCTTCAAACGCAAGGTTGCCGAGTTGCAAACAGACCTGACTGCGCTCGAATTCACCGAGTTGCGCAGCCTTGCGGGTGAAGCCGCTGGCCGCGGACCCGGACCGGAATCGAGCCTGCTCAAGATCAAGGGTTCGGAAATCCAGCAGCGCATCACCGAGCTCGCGCTCGAAGCAGTCGGCCATTACGGCGCGCCCTATTTCCGTGGCTTTGGTGAAGGCGACAATGAGCACCCGATTGGCCCGGATTATGCGCACCGCACTGCGCCGAGCTATTTCAACATGCGCAAGACCACCATTTATGGCGGATCCAACGAGATCCAGCACAATATCATCGCCAAGATGGTTCTGGGTCTTTGAGAGGATAAGCAGAAATGGATTTTACCTATAACGAAACCCAGGGAATGATCCGCGACACGCTCGCGCGCTTTCTGGCCGACACCTATGATTTTGACACTCGCCAGAAGATGATCGCGACCGACACAGGTCGTGATCCCGGTATCTGGAACGCGCTTGCCAATGAGCTGGGCCTTTTGGGCGCAGCTTTTGGCGAAGAATATGGCGGTCTTGGTGGCGGCGCGCTCGAAAACGGATTGCTGATGGAAGAATTCGGCAAGGTCATTGCGATCGAGCCTTATCTGCAAACCGTCGTCATTGGTGGCGGTGCGCTGAAGGCTGTCGGCGGTGCACAAGCCGCGGCACATATCCCCGGTATCATTTCGGGCGAAACCATCATCGCCTTTGCTTATGCCGAACCGCAGGGCCGTTATGACCTTGCCAATATCCGCACTACGGCCAAGGCCGATGGAAGCGGTTATGTACTCAACGGCCATAAGGGCGTTGTATATTGTGCACCTTGGGCGACGCACCTCCTCGTGACTGCCCGCACCGGTGGTTCGACACGTGAGCGCAACGGCGTTGAACTGTTCCTCGTCGATGCCAACCTGCCAGGCATCACCCGCCGCGATTATCCGACCGTTGACGGCAACCGCGCGTCTGAAGTCTATTTCGAGAATGTGGCGATTCCGGGCGACGCCCTACTCGCCGGCGGAATGGATCTGATTGAAAAGGTCGTCGACGAAGCAACCGTCGCTGTCTGCGCCGAAGCCACTGGCGTGATGACAAAGCTACACGAAGGCACGCTCGATTATTCGAAGCAGCGCCAGCAGTTCGGCCAGCCGATCGCCCGCTTCCAGGTGCTGCAACACCGCATGGTCGACATGTTCATGGAAGTCGAACAAGCGAAGTCGATGACAACCTATGCCACGCTGCACCTCGACAAGCCGGCCATCGAACGCATGGCTGCTGTCTCGCAATGCAAGGCGAAGGTTTCGCGCGGTGCCAAATTCGTTGGCCAGAACGCCATCCAGACACATGGCGGCATCGGCATCACGCAAGAACTGGCGATCGGTCACTACTTCAAGCGCGCGACGCTTATCGAAGGCCAATTCGGTTCTGCAGATTACCATTATGACCGTTTCGAACGGCTTGCTATCGACGAAGCCGCTTAAAGCACGCATCGCCTAAACTGCCCCCGGAGATAAATTCCGGGGGCAGATTTTGCATCAATCCGCTGAAAATGGCGGATTTTATTTTTTGTGCACTGCACAAAATTCCATTGACTTCATCCGTCCAGATCATTATTGTGCACTGCAACATAACAGATATGGTGCATGAAAATGGCAAGCAAAGCTGAGACGACCGCGACGAAGGCCCGCAAGACTGCGACGCCCAAGGCTGCGCCTGCAAAGCCCGCTGCCACTGTTGCCGAAGCGAAGCCTGCGAAGGCCGAGCAGTTGGTCACCAGCATCGTTTCTGTTGACGAGAAACCCCTCTCCGAAGGAGTGAAGAAAATGACTGAGACCGTTGAAAAGACCGCCAAGGAAGCACAAGCCAAGGCTGCTGATTTCTTCGCAGACATCCGCGAAAAGGCAACCGAAGCTGCTGAGAAAGGCAAGAAGTTTGCTGCTGAAGCAACCGAATTCAACAAGGCCAATCTCGAAGCCATGGTTGAAGCCGGCAAGATCGCAGCCAAGGGCGCGCAGGATCTGGGCAAGACCAACCTCGAATATGCCAAGAAGAATTTCGAAGAAGTTCAGGCTGCTGTGAAGGAAGTCACCGGTGTGAAGAACCCGACCGACTTCGTGAAGCTGCAGGGCGAATGGATGCGCAAGGGCTTTGACACTGCGGTTGCGCAGGGTTCGAAGAACACCGAAGCACTCGTGAAGCTTGCCAACGACATGTTCCAGCCGATCTCGAACCGTTTCGCGGTCGCTGCTGACTTTTTCAAGAAGGCTGCATAAGCCCTCCTGGAAGATTGCGCCGGTGCGTTAGAGCACCTGCCCCCTCTCTCTCCTCTCCTCCCTGGAGGCAGGAAACCAGACGAGCCGGCGCATTTTAAAAGAGCCGTCCTTTCCCAGCGAAAGGGCGGCTTTTTGCTGTCCGTCAACAATCCGTCGGTGAAATACGGCACCCAAGATCAGATTTACCATTAACAGCACTTGCGAAAGCCCCCCACCTTACCCTATTTTCGAAAGATGGTGTTGGACGATAAAAACCAGCTGCGCATATATGCGGGGCCCGACGGTGATCGCGATGATACGCGCGGGCCCGGTGTCGGGCTGGCCACGCGCACGCGCCCCAAAACCAAGAAGCCCAGCCAGTACAAGGTGCTGCTTCTCAACGACGACTACACCCCGATGGAATTCGTCGTCCATGTGCTGAAAGCCTTTTTCCAGATGGATACCGAACAAGCCACCCGGGTAATGCTGCATGTGCATCAAAAGGGCGTCGGCGTGTGCGGTATATTCACCTATGAAGTCGCCGAAACCAAGGTGAATCAGGTGATGGACTTCGCGAAGAAACACCAACACCCGCTTCAGTGCACACTCGAAAAGGCGTGAATTAGCGCGCTGTGCGTTCGGCGCGCAGCGCAGGCGACATAACACCCTTCAAATCGCCATAACCAAGCGTCTCGCCACATTTGGGGCAAATGGTCGACAGTCCGACATCAGCACCGCATTTGCGATGTGTGTAACGCATTGCCGGACCACCATCACCAGTCTCGTCCGGTGTATAAGTCCAACGCTCCGCCCAGTTGCGCATCGCATAAAGCACATCGAATAGTGCCTTGCCCTTTTCGGTTAGCCAATATTCGTGGCGGGCAGGTCGCTGCTGATAAAGCCGTTTTTCAATTACACCGTCCTGCTCCATCCGCTTCAGTCGATCAGACAGCAATTGCGGGCCTATTCCTGTGTTGGCTTGGAACGCATCAAAACGGCGGATACCGAAAAACAAGTCGCGTAGGATGAGAATCACGGCCCGATCACCTATCAGCTCTGCTGTGCGCCCTACTGGGCAAAAAG
>DASUDM010000162.1:0-5537 GCA_036275575.1 Sphingorhabdus sp.
CCCTCACATGTACGCCCTCGGATTTTCCGGGAAAGCAGGGCGCTACGACCGCAGAACCGAGAATGTGGAGCAAATCGTCGAGCTGCAATTGTTCAAAAATGGCGGCAGCTTCGTAATCAACTTGAAGTTGCAACCGCTGGCATTGGCGACAGCCACTGGTGGATTGGATTCATCAATGCCAACGCCGATTCACGCGCGGTGGTTATACAACCAAACCGATATCTGGTGGGTATCTGGCTCTGATGCAGATGCCATGGCCAGAGCGGCGAATGCAGCGGCGGAGTTTCTCGAACGGAATGTCGATGCAGCATTTTCGGAGCTAACACGCCTGGTCTTCTCTCGCGAGCGAGTTGAATCCGACGCCGAAGCCGCGATCTTTTCCGGTAATCTGGATCATGTCAGGCGGTTGTTGGCGGATCGCAACGATTGACCTAAACTGGCATCCTCACGAGGTGCTTCATGATTCTGATTGGCCAATATGATTCACCCTTTGTCCGCCGCGTCGCAATTGCGATGACGCTATACGGCCTTGATTATGAGCATCGCACCTGGTCGGTATTTGGCGATGCCGATAGACTGGCAGAGGTCAATCCGCTGCGCCGCGTGCCGACGCTGGTTTGCGACGATGGCGTGGCGCTCTTGGAAAGCCACCTGATCCTTGACTATCTGGATGAATGCGCAGGCGCCGACCGCGCGTTGATTGCCCCGTCTGGCACTGCGCGTCGCGATGCCTTGCGCATTTGTGCGTTGGCGTGCGGAATTGCCGACAAGGCCGTCAGCCTGTTTTACGAGATGAAATTGCACGATGAGGCATCCGACATCTGGACCGAACGCTGCCGGGCGCAGATTGGCGGCGCGCTTGCCATGCTGGAGAGCGAACGGGCAGCGCAATCGACCCCCTATTGGGGTGGCGCAACGATCAGCCATGCCGATATTGCCACTGCCTGCGCGCTCCGCTTTGTAACTGAAGCGCATCCCGGCGTGATCGATCGGAAGATGATTCCGGCTTTGGCCGATCTGGCAGACCGGTGCGAAGCGCTGGAGGTTTTCCAGACGATTTGCCAACCCTTCAATCCGCCAGCCTGAATATGGGAGATACAGTATGAATACCGCGCTTGTCATTGCTTTGATGGCGGTTGCGATCAGCCTGTTCAGTGTCTTCCTTGCCCTACGATCAGCCGAGCGGAAGAAGCAGGCTGATACCGATGGCGGCGCTTCCACTTCGACGATAGCGTCGAGCAGCGATGCCAGTTCTTCCGATTGTGGTTCGTCCGATGGCGGTGGGTGCGATTAACGGTGGTCAAAATTGTCATCATCGTCGTGTTGCTGCTGGTTGCGGTGCACTTGTTGCTTTACGGTTATCTCCAGCGCCGGATTGACGCTGCCAAACGCGAAAAGGATCAGCAGAATGACGGATAATCCCTGCGCCACGGTTGAAAGCTCTGAAGGGACCTATGCTCAGTTGATCAAGGCGCGGATACATGAGTGGGCGGCGGGAGAGCCTAAGGAGGTCGGCGGCATCGACAACGGGCCAATGCCATATGAATTGCTGCTTTCGGCTCTAGGTGCCTGCACGTCGATTACCTTGGAGATGTATGCGGCGCGCAAAGGCTGGCCGCTTGAAAAAGTTCATGTCACGCTGGAGCACTCCAAGGAAGAACGCGCCGGGGAAAATGGTGGCAAGCCGGTCGACATGATTGACCGCGTCGTCCGCCTCGAAGGCCCGCTCGACGCCGAACAGCGCGCCAAGCTGATCGAGATTGCCGAAAAATGCCCCGTGCATCGGACACTCACGAACCAGATCAACATCAATACGCTGTTGGGATAAGCTTGCCCGTTACAGCCTGGAAAGTTTGAGCGCGCGACGATCCTTGCCAAGCCACGCCTTGTCGAGAGCATTCAGCGTTCCACGCATGGCTTTTCGGTCACCCAGGCGACGTTGCGTTTCAGCAAGGCCGTACAGTGCCCAGCCATTATTGGGTGCCTTGACCAGAGCCGACATGAAACTTTGCCGCGCCGATAACGCATCCCCAGCGGCAAGCTGGGCAGCCCCCAAGGACTGGCGCACCGGATAATACCAGTAAGACGGTTCCATATAAGGGATCCTGCTCTCGATCTCGGCTGCGGCAGTGTAATGGCGAACCGCATCGTCAAATCGCTTCTGTGCGTAGGCGATCCGACCTTGCGCGACCTCTTCTGCCAACTGCAAAAGATCAGGTGCGGGGACACCCGCCGAAACCATCGATGCAAAGTCGACGGTTTCACGCAGCTTTTTGATTTCTGCGATTTCAGAATGGCTGGCTTTGAAATCGGACTGTAACGCCGCTGCGATGGCCCGCGAATAATGCCACATTGCGGTGGCATATGGCAGCCTTGCATCAGGAGCAGGTTGCGCCAGAATTTCTGCCGGGCCGCTGAACTGCGCATGCGCGAAATAGGGCGCGGCATAGATCACCTGAACCCAGGGAAGCGCCAATGCGACATCGACACCCAGTATGTTTTTCAGCCGTTCAGACTGTTGAAGGGCGATGCGTTTTTCGCCCCCGAGTTGTGCCGAAGTTACAATGAAATGCACATTATGCGGATAATAGCCAAATCGATAGATGCCTGCATCCGGCGAACGGGCAAACCAAGCCTCGTCAGCCTGCGCTGCAGCCAGATTTACGTCGATCGAGTCCCGGTATCTGCCGATGACGTGATAAAGGTGCGCTGGCATATGGACCAAGTGACCCGACCCCGGCATCAACGGTTTCGCCAACCGGTCTGCTGCCTGTTCGGCCTTGGCAGGATTGCCCGATGCCTCAAGCAAGTGGATATAGAGATGTATTGCCTGCGGATGATCCGGGGTGCGGGCCAAAACGGTTTCAATCAGTTCCACCGCACGCCCGATATCGCCTTTGGCTGTTCGGCCATCGGCTTCCCAATAATCCCATGGCCGGGTGTTCATGATCGATTCCGCTGCAAGCGCAGCGATATCGTCATTGCCGGGAAATTTTGCGGCAAGTTGCTGCATCGCTTGCGCATAAGCCATGTCGAGCCCGGCGCGATCCGCATTGGCATCCCGGCTGTATCTAATAGCTAGCGTTTCGATAAGGGCGCGTTCCCAGTCAGCCGCATTGGTTCGCAATGCCATAGCCTTATCAAGCGCAGCCATAGTGCTTGCATTTTGTACGGGATCCATCGGTGCATTGATATTGGGGCCATAAGCATAAGCTTCGCCCCAGAAACACATGGCGCAATTGGGGTCGAGCGATTGCGCAGCCCTGAATGATCGTATCGCGCCTGCATGGTTGAAACCATAGGTAAGCGCGAGGCCCTGGTTGAAATATTTACGGGTAAGTTCATTTGCCGTGCCGATGGGGATGTTGATCTTGTCGAGGCCCTGGATCAATGGAACGGCCCCCGCTGCAGGAACGGCATTTCGGGCATAGTCCAACGCCATGCGATACTGGGCAGGGCTTAGACGCATTGCGGATTGCGCAGATTTTTGTCCGCAAATTGAGCCAAGCGCTTTCAGGCTGTCATATGCGGGTTCATCGCGGGAACTTGCGGCCGGAGTGACCGACAGCAGACCTAAAGGAATGGCAGAAAAGAGCAGGGTGCGCGCAAAGGACTTCATGGAGAATCTCCGCCAAATGAGTGTTTTGCGAACCCGTTATGTTAAGTTTAGCGCAATGTTGAACATGTTGCAAACATGTAAAATCGCTTGCTTCCGTCCGGCATATTCGGGCCTTGCTCGGCGTCTTGCTGCGGGTTGATTTGCGTGGTTGGCGGTCCTATACCGCCATCCTAGATATCAGCGGCCTCCTAGGGGGCCGCTTTTTGCCTTTTGGCCAAATGGAAAGGACCCAGCCATGTCGATCACTCCCCTGATGCCCGTCTATCCCCGTTGCGGGTTCCGGCCGGTGCGAGGCGAGGGATGCTATCTGATTGGCGAGGATGGCCGCCGCGCGCTCGACTTTGCTGCCGGTATTGCGGTCAATGCGCTGGGCCACGGTCATCCGCATCTGACCAAGGCGATTTGCGAACAGACAGCGACGCTGATGCATGTGTCGAACCTGTACGGCAGCCCGCAGGGTGAAGCTTTGGCGCAGCGCATCGTCGACAACAGTTTTGCCGACACGGTTTTCTTCACCAATTCGGGTGTTGAGGCGATCGAATGTGCGATCAAGACCGCGCGTCGCTATCATTTCGCCAACGGCAATCCGCAGCGGCACAAGCTGATTACGTTCAAGAACGCCTTCCATGGCCGCTCGCTCGGTGCGATTTCGGCGACTGATCAGGCGAAGATGCGCGACGGATTTGAACCGCTGTTGCCAGGCTTTGCCTATGCGAAGTTCAACGATCTCGAAGGTGCGCTTGCGCTTATCGACGATGAAACCGCAGGTTTCCTTGTCGAAACGGTGCAAGGCGAAGGCGGGATGACGGCGGGCACGCCCGAGTTCATTCAGGGATTGCGCAAGGCCTGTGACGAACATGGATTGCTTCTCATCCTCGACGAAATCCAGTGTGGTTACGGCCGTACCGGCAAGATGTGGGCCTATGAGCATTATGGCATCACGCCTGATATCCTGACCTCGGCCAAGGGTATCGGCGGCGGCTTCCCGCTGGGTGCCTGCCTTGCAACCGAAGAGGCCGCGAAGGGCATGGTCGCAGGAACGCATGGCTCGACCTATGGTGGCAACCCGCTCGCCATGGCAGCTGGGCAGGCGATACTCGACGTGATGACCGAACCCGGCTTCCTTGAGCATGTGACCGCGATGGGTGACCGCCTGCGCGCCGCGTTCGAGCAATTGATCCCGAACCATGACGACCTGTTCGAGGAAATCCGCGGCAAGGGCCTGATGCTGGGCATCAAGATGAAGGAACCTGCCGTCAGCCGCGATTTTGTGGCGCATCTGCGCGACAATCATGGGTTGCTGACTGTTGCTGCAGGCGAGAATGTCTTCCGCGTGTTGCCACCGCTTGTAATCAACGAAGAGCATATCGCAGAGTGCATCGAGCGGCTGTCTGCTGGCGCACGCGACTATCAGTTGCCGCAAGCCGCGTGACCAGACATTTCCTCAATCTCGCGGATGCAGGTGCGGATGCGATTGCGGCGATGATCAACGACGCGATCGACCGCAAGGCGGCGCGTGCTGGCTGGCCCAAAGGCAAGGTGGACGCCGATGCGCCGCTGGCCGGCCATACTTTGGGTATGATCTTCGAGAAAAACTCGACCCGAACCCGCGCCTCGTTTGAGATGGCGATCAAGCAATTGGGCGGCGACAGCATGTTCATGGCCTCGGGCCAGATGCAGCTGGGGCGCGGCGAGACCATCGCCGATACCGCACGCGTGCTTTCGCGCTATGTCGATGCGATCATGATCCGCACCGACGATCATGCAAAGATCGAGGAGCTGGCGGCTTATGCCAGCGTGCCGGTGATCAACGGCCTGACCGACCTGTCGCATCCATGCCAGATCGTTGCCGACCTGCTGACGCTGGTAGAGCATGGCAAGGCGCTGCCCGGGCTGGAAGTTGCTTGGCTTGGTGACG
>DASUDM010000163.1:0-7937 GCA_036275575.1 Sphingorhabdus sp.
CGCGGTACCATCCTTCATGCTGGGCGAGAAAGCCCAAAGCGTTCTCAATGATTATAAGGCAATGGAGGCGCGGTCACGCAACCTGCAACTGCAGTTCAATGCCTTGCTCTACATCGTATCGCTGCTGATCATTGCTGCCGCAGTCTGGGTCGCATTACTGGTTGCGGACAGGCTGGTTCGCCCGGTCAACGACCTAGTCGACGCTGCCCAACGCATCGCCGACGGCGATCTGTCCATCCGGGTCGAAGAAGAAGACCAGCGCAAGGATGAAGTCGGGTTCCTCTCCCGATCGTTCAATCGCATGACCGAGCGGCTGCAAAACCAGACGCAGACATTGCTGTCGGCCAACCGGCAGCTTGAAGATCGCCGCGCATTTATCGAGACCGTTCTGGAATCGGTTTCGGCCGCGATTGTCAATGTAGACCGCGACGGCGTGATCCGCCTTGCAAACGGCACGGCAGAAACGCTGCTATCCAAAAGCGGTGAGAGCATAACCGGGCAGCGATTGATCGATGCCGCCCCCTTTCTGAAAGAGGTCATTGCCGAAGGCCGATCGAACGCAATATTGCAAGTTGGTGATGGCACCGAACCGCAAACACTCGCAATCCGTATTTCCAACGGCGATGGTGGGCAGGTCGTCACATTTGAGGATATCACGCAGCAACTATCCGACCAGCGGCGAGCGGCCTGGTCCGACGTCGCACGGCGTATCGCGCATGAAATCAAAAACCCGCTAACCCCGATCCAGCTCGCCGCCGAGCGTCTGCGTCGCCGCTTTGGAAAGCAGATTGAAGACGGGGCGGATGTCTTTGAACAATTGACCGGAACGATCATCCGGCAGGTGGGTGACCTGCGCAACATTGCCGACGAATTCTCGTCTTTCGCGCGCATGCCCAAACCGGTGTTTCGCGAGGAAAATCTTACCGATATCGTCGGCCACGCAGTCTTCCTGTTTGAAGTTGCGAATACCGATGTCGAGTTCCGTTTCGTACCGCAATCATCGGCGGCCGTATTGATGTATGCCGATCGCCGGCAACTGGGCCAGGCCGTGACCAATATTCTCAAAAATGCGGTAGAGTCGATTGGTCAGCGCACAGCCAATGATGCAACAATCAAGGGCCGGGTGGATACGTCGATAGAGGCTTCGAATGGAAAACTCTCTATCCATATTGTGGATAATGGCATTGGACTGCCACCGGAGCGCGATCGCATTGTCGAACCCTATGTGACAACGCGGGCGACGGGATCAGGGCTCGGCCTCGCCATCGTAAAAAAGATTGTCGAGGAGCATCAGGGCAGCTTGCTGTTTGCGGACAATCCCGGGGGCGGGGCAAGGGTAAGCATGTGTTTTGACCTGGCGCGCCTCGATGCAATTGCATCGGGCAGAATCGCAACCGAAAATCAGAATTCCAAGGCAGAGTAGGGCAAGCAATGGCACTCGACATACTGATTGTCGACGACGAACAGGATATTCGCGAACTGGTTGCCGGTGTGCTTTCCGATGACGGATATGAAACCCGCACGGCGTCCACCGCAGAGGCAGCACTAGAGGCGTTTGACGAGCGGTTGCCCTCGCTGGTCTTGCTTGACGTATGGCTGCGCGGGTCGAGCATGGACGGGCTTGAACTTCTCAAGCTGTTCAAGGCGCGTGACGCCAATGTGCCGGTGATAGTATTTTCCGGACATGGCAATATCGACACCGCGGTTGCCGCGATATCCTCGGGCGCTGTCGATTTCCTTGAAAAGCCGTTTGAAGCTGAAAAGCTGCTCCATCTCGTGGCCCGGGCGACGGAAACGCAAAGGCTGCGTCAAGAAAACGAAACCTTGCGCGCCTTGGTCGGGCAAGCCGAAGAATTGACCGGTGCATCTGCCGCAATCAATGCCGTTCGCGCAACTTTGAAGAAAGTGGCAGGGACGGGTAGCCGTTTGCTGATTACCGGGCCGGCAGGGGTCGGCAAGGAAGTGGCGGCGCGCCTTTTGCATAGCTGGAGCCCTAGGGTCGATGCGCCCTTCATCACGGTAAGTTCTGCCCGGCTCAGCCCGGACAGGTTCGAGGAAGAACTATTCGGCGTTGAAGAAAACGGTCAGTTGATACAGGCCGGGATGCTCGAACGTGCGCATGGCGGCACACTTTTCCTTGATGAAGTTGCCGACATGCCTTGGACAACACAGGGCAAGATTTTGCGCGTGCTGACCGAACAGAGTTTCGTTCGTGTCGGCGGCAACCGCCCGGTTCGCGTTGATGTGCGTTTCGTTTCGGCGACCGCGCGCAATTTACAGGAAGAAATTGCCAATGGCCGCTTCCGTGAAGACCTGTTTTACCGGCTGAATGTCGTCCCGGTGGCCATTCCGCCGCTTTCGGAGAGGCGTGAGGATATTCCGGCATTGGCGAGCCATTATGCCGCACGTTTTGCCGTCGAGCATCGCGTGCCGGCCCCCGCCATATCGGACGATGCGATTGCGGCGCTGCAGGCTTGCGATTGGCCGGGCAATGTCCGCCAGTTGCGGAACATTATCGAGCGCACCATCATCCTTGCGCCATCCGATCGGTTGGAACGGATTGATGCCGATATGCTTCCCAGCGAAATCAATGGCATCCACCCGGCTTATGGCGGCCAGATGAACTCGATTATGGGTTCGCCATTGCGCGAAGCGCGCGAGGCATTTGAGCGGGAATATCTGCAGGTGCAAATCCGGCGTTTCTCCGGAAACATATCCAAGACCGCAGCTTTTGTGGGGATGGAGCGGTCTGCCTTGCATCGTAAATTGAAGCTGCTCGGCATTGTCGTACGTAAAGGCGGCGATGATGGGGATGATGAAGAATTTTGATTTGGATCACTGAAAGTTTCCATCAGCAGGCCTAAGTTTCACGCAATTTTCATATTCGCGTGGTTGCAAAATGATGTTATAGATTGTTTTATTCCCCGGAATTGGTGGAAACAGGTAAATTTCTCCCGGCCCAAAAGCATAATAGGAAAGCATAATGACTGAAAAAAATAACGGCCTTCAGGACCTGTTCCTGAACTCGCTGCGCAAATCCAAAACCCCTGTCACAATGTTCCTGGTAAAAGGCGTCAAGCTGCAAGGGGTGGTTACCTGGTTCGACAATTTTTCTGTTTTGCTCCGCCGCGATGGCCAGTCGCAATTGGTGTACAAGCACAGCATTTCAACAATCATGCCTTCGCAATCGCCCGACCGTGCGGCTTTTGATGCGATGATGGCGAACGTGCAGCATCGGCCCGGCATGCTGCAGGATGTCTTCCTGTACGCGATGCTCGACAAGAAGGAACCGGTTACGACCTTCCTCGTGAACGGCGTCATGCTCCAAGGTTCGATCGCGGCCTACGACCTGTTCTCTTTGTTGCTTGAGCGTGATGGCATCATGCAATTGGTATACAAGCATGCCGTTTCGACCATCCAGCCGCTGCGCACGGTCAACCTTGCCGAATATAACAAGGATGCCGACGGAGGGGATGATTGAGCGTCTTCAACCGGAATGAAGACGACGGATTTTCCCGTGGCACGCCGACAATAATCGCATATCCCGAATTGCCCGGTACGCCATCGGGTAATGCAGAGTATCGCCTCGAAGAATCTGTGGGCCTGGCTGCAGCCATTGGCCTCGAGGTTATCGATGCACGCCATTATCGCGTTCGCTCTCCACGTGCCGCCACCTTGCTGGGGGGAGGGCAGGTTGAGGAACTGGCTGCCCTGGTTGAAGAAAAAGGTGCAGAGCTGCTGATCATCGACGGCGCGTTGACGCCTATCCAGCAACGCAATCTGGAAGATCGGGTCAAAGCAAAGGTGATTGATCGCACCGGCCTGATTCTGGAAATATTCGGCGAACGTGCGGCAACGGCCGAAGGGCGATTGCAGGTCGAACTGGCACATCTCGATTATCAGGCGGGCCGATTGGTGCGCAGTTGGACTCACCTCGAGCGCCAGCGGGGCGGCTTTGGCTTTCTCGGAGGGCCAGGTGAGACCCAGATCGAAGCAGACCGTCGGATGATACGCGACCGGATGGCCCGGCTGCGCAAGGAATTGTCGCAGGTCCAACGAACCCGTGGCATTCACCGCGCGCGACGTAAGAAAGCACCTTGGCCGACCATAGCGCTGGTAGGCTATACCAACGCTGGTAAATCCACTTTATTCAACAGGTTGACCAAGGCCACGGTGCTTGCTGAAGATCTTCTCTTCGCAACGCTGGACCCGACAATGCGACAGGTGAAATTGCCCGGTGTTGAAAAAGCCATTCTTTCTGACACGGTGGGGTTCGTATCCGATCTGCCGACGCAGTTGGTGGCAGCCTTTCGTGCGACGCTCGAAGAAGTCACGAGCGCCGACTATATCGTCCATGTTCGGGATATCGCGCACCCGTCGACAGATGCACAACGCGCGGATGTGCTCTCCATCCTGCACGAACTGGGGATCGAGGAAAATGGGGAAGGGGATAGCCCCCCTATCATCGAACTCTGGAACAAGTGCGACAAATTGCCGTTGGAGGATAAGGAGAAGCTCTCAGAGCTGGCCCGTCGTTTGCCGAATTGCTTCCTGATTTCGGCACAAACCGGCGAAGGCGTTGATGACTTTGTTGGCAGCCTTGCTGCCCGGATAACCGCGGAAGGGATTGAGCGCGAACTGGTGGTCGATGCATCGCAAGGCGATATCCTGGCTTGGCTCCATTCAAAAGGACAGGTCAAATCGGTCGAGGAGAAGGCAGGGGAGTTGCACATAGTAGCAGTTTTGACCCCTCGAGCCTGGGGCCAGTATGACAAGCTCTATATGAACGTCTGAGCGCGTTCTTCTTCTTTGACCTGTAGCCACAGCGCCTCTTTCGCATCGAGGTCCAATTCCTGAAATTCACTGCCTGCAATCGCTTCCATCGCACGGAAGCGGCGTTCGAATTTGCGATTGGCTGCTTTAAGGGCGGTTTCGGCATCCACACCGGACAAGCGGCAAACATTGACCGCGGCGAAAAGCATGTCACCGGCTTCTTCTGCTTTATGCTCGTCGGTAGCGGCCGCCCTCAGTTCGTTTATCTCTTCATCAAGCTTCTCGATGGCGCCTTCGACATTGTTCCAGTCAAAACCTGTGCGCGATGCCCGTTTTTGCAATTTCTGTGCGCGGAGCAGAGCCGGAAGCGCATTGGCGATATCGGCCAGCGCAGATGTGTCGGGCGATTTGTTTTTCCGTTCGGCAGCTTTGATGGTTTCCCAATTGGTGACAACCGCGTCCGCGTCGTCCGCCGCTAAATTGCCAAATACATGTGGATGACGGCGTATCATTTTTTCGCTGATGCCGTTGACCACATCCTGCAGGTTGAACAAGCCAGCTTCTTCGGCCATCCGGCTGTGAAACACGACCTGCAGAAGCAAGTCGCCAAGCTCGTCCTTGAGCGCAGCCATATCATCGCGTTCGATGGCGTCCGCCACTTCGTAAGCTTCTTCAATCGTAAATGGTACGATGGTCGAGAAATCCTGTTCCAGATCCCAGGGGCAGCCGGTGACGGGTGTACGAAGCTCGGCCATGATTTCAGCCAGTTTTTCGATTGAGGGGGCAGTCATGGATGCTCCATCTTTAAGTACGATAATATATATTATGTTAAGCAGGATTCCAGGGATAGGGAGATGCTCTCAAGGCCTTAGCTCCATGATATCGCCCTTCACAGTCCAGCTAGAGAAGCTATCGAGAAAGTTCATTCCGACAACATTGGTGTCACCAAAATTTTCCGCGATCACAACCTGGTGATCGTCAACTTGCAAATCGCCGACACGAAATTCTGAAACTTCGCCGATCCTGGCTAGGATGATACCGTTCGCTGTTTCCAGTTCGGTACTGCGCCCATCCAGTTTAACCTTTGCCGATTTGGCCAATTCTGAACCAATCGCCGTAGTCGAAGCGCCGCTATCGACCATGAAATCGGCAGATACGCCATTTACTGATGCACGAAGCCAGAAATGGCCGTCATCTTGCCGGACCAGCTTCAGTATATCTCCGTCGAGGCTTTGACGTGGCGCTCCTGTCAATTCACCTTTGACGCGGTTCCATGCCATTGAAAGTTCGGGGCGAAAACTGAAAGCGACAAAGGCAACCGCAAAGATGGCAAGCCATGAAAGGATCATTTTCGCATATTGGCGCAGCGGCAAGCGTCTGGCGATCAGTCCGCTGGCGATAATCACCAATATGATTATGGCATAGACGGCTTCTGGTGTGGCCAGCCTGTCCATGCTATTTTGCCTTGTTGAACAAAGTGTAGAAGTTTTCCGTAGTTATCTCGGCAAGATGTTCAATTGAAACATTTTTTAACTCTGCGAGAAATTGCGCCGTACTGGCTACATATGCAGGCTCGCATGTTTTTCCCCGATGCGGAACGGGCGCAAGAAACGGCGAATCGGTCTCGATCAATAGGCGGTCATCGGGAACGGTACGCGCAACATCCTGCAGGTCCTTGGCATTTTTGAAAGTTACGATGCCCGAGAGAGATATATAGAGACCGAGATCCAATGCCTTCCGCGCAAAATCGGCGCTGGCGGTGAAGCAGTGGATTACGCCCGTATAAGCCCCCTGCTCCATTTCATCGCGCATGATTTGCGCGGTATCATCTTCGGCATCGCGGGTGTGCACGATGATGGGTAGTCCGGTTTCCCGTGCAGCGACGATATGTTGCCGGAAACAGGCCTTTTGCTGCTCACGGTCGCTATAGTCATAATAATAATCCAGGCCGGTTTCGCCGATACCGACAACGCGCGGGTTTCTCGATTTATCTATGAGTTTTTCGCTGGTTATGTCCCCATGCTGATCCGCTTCGTGCGGGTGAATTCCAACTGACGCCCAAACGCCTGACTCACGTTCGGCCAAACCAATAACCGCATCCCATTCGCTTTCACGGGTGGAGATATTGAGCATTGCACGCACACCTGCTGACTGGGCGCGATCAAGAACGTCCCTCTCTTGCTCGACAAGGCCCTTGTAATTCAGATGGCAGTGGGAATCGACAAACATGACTTCATTCTTCCGCGGGCAGTTCCAAACGGGGGAAAATTGGCGTTGGAGCTGCAACCACTACTCCCGAGCTTGCAAGACGGGCATAATAATCCTGATCATTCAGCGCTGCATAATCGCGGCCGTGCGGCTCGATGCCGAGTTGATCGAGCAGTTTCCCTGCCGACGTCGGGATGATGGGCTGGACGGCAATTGCCAGCGCCCGCATTGCACGCAAAAGGGTCTCAAGAACCGCCTCCATCCGTGCCGGATTGGTTTTGCGCAGCGCCCAAGGTGCCTGGGCGTCGATATACTGGTTGCAAGCAAATACCGCGCGCATCCAGCTATCAAGCCCTTGGGAAAAGGCGAATGCGGCGAACTCACGCGGCACATCATTGCGGCATGCGTCATCGACCAGCGCGAGCAATTCCTCATCCTCTGCCGCCTTGACGTCACTTATCGGTAGTCGGCCTTCCAAATTCTTGGAAATGAAGGATAAAGTACGCTGCGCAAGATTGCCGAAGCTGTTCGCCAGATCTGCATTGACGCGCGTTACGATAGCCTCTGCACTATAAGTTCCATCCTGCCCAAAACTGACTTCGCGCATCAGGAAATAGCGCAAGGCATCCACCCCAAAGCGTTCGGCCAGTTCCATCGGATCGACAACGTTGCCGAGCGATTTGGACATTTTCTCGCCGCGGTTCAGCAGGAAGCCGTGACCAAACACCTGTTGCGGCAAGGGCAGACCTGCCGACATCAGGAAAGCTGGCCAGTAAACCGCGTGGAAGCGAACGATGTCTTTGCCGATTATATGAACATTGGCAGGCCAAAAATGCCCAAAATCGCTATCGGGATCAGGATAACCCAAACCGGAGAGATAGGTCGTCAGCGCATCAACCCAGACATACATCACATGTCCAGGTGAACCCGGAACCGGAACACCCCAGTCAAAACTG
>DASUDM010000164.1:0-12964 GCA_036275575.1 Sphingorhabdus sp.
TAGAAGGCGCGTTCAAAACCAAGCACGTCCTCGCGCCATTCGCCATCGGCAAGTGCGACCATAAGCGCGCCGTTGGTTGAAACCACCTGCGTCGCGAGCAACACAGGCTGGGCACTTTCGTCACCCTCGCCAGCAATTTCATGAGCCAAAAAACTGTCAGGTTTCAAGCTCCAAAGTGAAGCCGACAGTCTGGCCAGTTGGGCATTATCAGATCCAACGACAAGCAATCGCCCGCCATCATCCAGTATTTTCTGGGCAATGGCGGGAATGACGTGCTCCGCCGGATCGCGGGTCAATTGGTAGAAATCGACCTGCATCGGCCTTGGCATCAACCTTCGTAATTATCGGCAACAAAACGGTCGAGCAACTTCACGCCATAGCCGGTCGCCCCCTTCGCCCAGGTCGGGCCATCCTTGTCGCCCCATGCCATGCCAGCGATGTCGAGATGCGCCCATTTGACGCCATCCTGGATGAAGCGCTGCAGGAACTGCGCCGCCGTAATCGAACCAGCATCACGCGGGCCGACATTCTTGATGTCCGCTATCGGGCTATCGATCAGCTTGTCATAGGCTGGTGATAGCGGGA
Source organism: Sphingorhabdus sp. (assembly GCA_036275575.1). Lineage (GTDB taxonomy): Bacteria > Pseudomonadota > Alphaproteobacteria > Sphingomonadales > Sphingomonadaceae > Sphingorhabdus_B. The sequence goes on from DASUDM010000164.1 coordinate 586, forward strand.
AACGCCACAATTTGTCGCCGGTCGCCTTACCTGCGGCCAGCAGCTTGTCTGACAGCTCATCGCTGTTCGAGAACAGGCCCGCATGCTCCTTGCCCAGCGAGATGATAATCGCGCCAGTCAGCGTTGCCAGATCGATGATCGTATCAGGCTTAAACTTTTCCTGTGCGTAGTGGAGCGCGTCGCAGAGCACTAGTCGGCCTTCGGCGTCGGTGTTGATCACTTCAATCGTCTGGCCCGACATGCTGGTAACCACATCGCCAGGACGCTGGGCATTGCCATCAGGCATATTCTCAACGAGACCGCAGATACCGACGACGTGCGCCTTGGCCTTGCGGCCGGCGAGTGCCTTCATTGCGCCTGCGACCGCTCCTGCTCCGCCCATGTCCCACTTCATGTCTTCCATGCCCGCAGCGGGCTTGATCGAGATACCGCCGGTATCGAAAGTCACGCCCTTGCCAACAAACACCACCGGCTTTTCCTGCTTGCCGCCCGTACCGTCCCATTTCATCACCAGCATGCGCGCCGGGCGAACCGAACCCTGTGCAACGCCGAGAAGCGCGCCCATTCCAAGCTTTGCCATTTCCTTGTCGTCGAGCACGTCGATTTCGACACCCAGCGATTGCAGATGCTGGCAGCGTTCGACGAAGCTTTCAGGATAGATGATGTTGGCGGGTTCGCTGACCAACTCCTTGGTCAAGGCTACGCCATCGGCAATGGCCACATAAGAGGGCCACATCGTCATTGCCTCCACCGGTGCACCGACGAGCGTCAAATCAGTGATGGTCGGCTTCGCGGTTTCAGGAAGCTTGGTGCGATATTTGTCCATCCGCCAGTTACGCAGTGTTGCGCCGTAAGCAACCTCTGCTGCTGCCTTGGCGTCCAGGTTCTCCGCGTGTACGGCAATCGACTTGGCACCGCATGTTTGCACTTTCGCAAGCAAATCCCCGCCGGCTTTGACGTAGTCAGCCGCGTCCCCATCTGCCACCGCAAGCAAGACGATACGGACTGAACGACCGCCTTCCTGAGCAAAATAAAGGAAGCTCTGCCCGGCATTTCCTTCGAAGCGGGCTAGCTTAGCGGTTTCGCGCGCCGCTTGCGGGTTTTCGAGCGGAAGTTCAAAACCCTCCCAAGCGCTCTTGGAAATGACAAATCCGATAACATCGGTGTCGGCGGGACGTTCGGCGGCAAAACTTACCTGCATGTGGAAACTGCCTTTCAGCGATTAAGGTGTGATTTTCGCGGAATCTGGCCCGCGGACGATCTGGTGACCGCTATAAGCAAACATTCAGGCGGGATTAAAGCAAAAGATGGTTGCGGTAACCTGGGCTTAGAGTTCAAGACCTAAAGGTGGAGTGGAAAGCGGCACTGGACCGCGCTCGATTGCAACGATAAAGGAACCGACCAGATCCCATGGCAATCCTCTCTTCCAGACTAGCAAGCCCTACCAGCGCGCTGTGTGCGACGCTGCTTTTGGCGTTTGGAAGTGCCGGGATTGCGCACGCACAAGAGCCAGATAAAGCTGCGAGCAACGCAGACGAGGAAATTGCCTTTTCAGCCGATTCCCTCGAATATGAGTTCGCAACCGATACCGTTAAAGCGATAGGTAATGTGATTGCCCGCCGGGAAGGCTATACTTTGCGCGCCGATAGCATTGTTTGGGATCGGCGTACCGGGAAAGTCGTCGCATCGGGGAACATACGATCTGTGGGCCCTGAAGGCGACGTGGCATATGGCGATTCGATCGAAGTCACCGAATCCCTGCGCGACGGTATCATCGAGAACATGCTCCTTGTCTTGAAGGATGGTAGCCGATTGGCAGCCAATAAGGGCACGCGCACCGATGGCAAGGTAACGTTGGAAGGCGCTGCTTACACACCTTGCGCAGTTGAAGGACCCGACGGCTGCCCCAAAGATCCGAGCTGGCAGGTAAAAGCTGTCAAAGTTGTCTACGATCCTGTAAAGAAGCGTGTGAAGTATGAAGGCGCCCGGATCGAGCTGTTCGGCCTGCCCGTCATTCCCCTTCCTGGCCTGTCACACCCGGCTGAGACCGCTGCCGGTAGCGGTTTCCTTGTTCCAAACCTGCGTTTCTCGCGCAATAATGGCGTGGAAATCGAACAAGGTTACTACTGGCGCCTGTCGGATAATCGTGACCTTTTGCTTTCGGGCCATATCTTCAGCGATGTCGCGCCTATGGCACAGGCACGGTATCGCGCATGGGAAGACAAAGGTGCTTTCCAGATAACCGGCTACGCCACCTACAGCCAAAAGGTTTCGACCTCGGGCACCGGCGCGATTGGTAAAGATGTATTCCGCGGTTACGTCGACGGCAGCGGCAAGTTCCAGTTCACGCCAAACTGGTCCGCTTCGGCGTCGATGCGCCTTGCGACCGACCGTACATTTCTGCGACGCTATGATATCAGCCGGGATGACCGGCTGCGTAACAATATCAATGTCGAACGTATCGACGCGAACAGTTACTTTGCGTTCAATGGCTGGGGCGTACAAACCCTTCGCACCGGCGACCGGCAGGCGTTGCAGCCCATTGCCCTACCCGAAATAGATTACCGGTTACGGCTAACCGATCCGGTAATTGGCGGCAAGATCCAGTTGCAAGCCAACAGCCTGCTGATCGGGCGAACCTCGGGACAGGATACGAGGCGAGCTTTTGCACAAGGACGCTGGGATTTGCGCACGCTCACCGGTTTGGGGCAGGAAGTGAATTTCTCGATTCTGGGCCGGGGCGATGTCTATCACAGCGACGAAAATCTGACCACGATCACACCCATTTATCGCGGCATTGGTGGTTGGCAGGGACGCGGCATTGCCGCTGCGGCTGTCGATATGCGCTGGCCATTTGTTGGCGAAGCTTTTGGCGGAACGCAGATCCTGACGCCGCGTATCCAGTTGGTCGGGGCTTATACCTCTTCCAACCTTAGGATGCCGAACGAAGATGCCCGGGCGGTGGACCTTGAGGACAGCAATCTCTTCGCGCTTAACCGCTTCCCCGGCTATGATCGTATAGAGGATAATCTGCGCGTTACTTATGGCCTAGATTGGTCGGTGAAGGGCAAGCAGACCAGTTTCGATTTCAACATCGGCCAAAGTTATCGCCTTTCAAATCAGGCCACCATTTTTCCTGATGGCACCGGCTTGACCGACAAACTTTCCGATATTGTCGGTCGCAGCGAATTCCGTTTTCGTGATTTTGTGAAGCTGACCCATCGTTTCCGGTTGGACAAAGACAATTTCGCCATTCGCCGAAACGAGGTTGATGCGACCGTCGGTTCGCGGAGCACTTATGTACAAGTCGGCTATCTGCGCCTGAACCGCGATATCGGCCCGGCACTTGAAGATCTTGCTGACCGCGAAGAAGTCCGTCTGGCCGGGCGCCTGCGTTTGGCCCGTTACTGGTCACTTTTCGGATCAACGATCATCGATCTGACCGACAAGAATGAAGATCCCCTCGCCGTCTCCGATGGATTCGAAGCCATCCGCCATCGCCTCGGGCTCGCCTATGACGATGACTGCTTGTCGCTGGCCGTAACTTGGCGGCGCGACTATCAGCCTACCGGGGATGCAAGGCGCGGCAATACATTCCTCTTCCGACTGGAATTTAAAAATCTTGGCGTCTAAGGAAGGCAGCCAAGGGGGTTATCGGCTTTTCAGCTATCGTTCAGCCATTGCCTCTTAATGCGCGCGGCCTATCGGCCATTCTTGGAAGTAAGAAATGAAAACCATTTTCCGTCTCGCTCTGGTAAGTTCCGCAGCAGCCGTTCTGGCGCTTTCGCCAGCGAGCAGCCAAACCGCAGCAGACGAACCGGTCCAGCAGGGACTCGACATTCCCGGTGGCGGTCAATTGCTCGCAAAGCCAAGCGATCCTAATGTGCGCAAGGCCACCGCAATAGTGAATGGCGAAATCATCACAGGTACCGATGTCGATCAGCGTCTCGCCCTGATCGTGATTGCAAATGAAGGCCAGCTACCGCCTGAAGAAATGGCACGCTTCCGCACCCAGATTTTGCAGAACCTGATCGACGAAACGCTGCAGATTCAGGAGGCCGCTGCGAACGAAATCGAAGTGACTGATGCCGAGGTTAACCAGTATTTTGAACGAGTGGCCGAGCAGAATTTCAAACGCTCGGTTGCTGATACCGACAAGTATCTGACTTCGCGTGGCAGTTCGATTGCTACCTTGAAGCGCCAGATTAAGGCAGAGCTTTCCTGGAACCGCTTGCTGAGCCGTAATGTACGTCCATTCATCAACGTCAGCGATGACGAAGTGAATGCAATCATCGAGCGTATCAACACCACGAAGGGCACTACTGAGTATCGCCTTGGCGAGATTTATCTCTCAGCCACGCCGGAAAACCAGGAACAGGTTTTCGCCAACGCCCGGAAAATTTTGGAACAGATCCAGCAAGGTGGCTCTTTCACCGCTTATGCCCGCCAGTTCTCTGAGGCATCAACAGCGGCCGTTGGGGGCGATCTGGGTTGGGTGCGGTTGGAGCAACTTCCCCAATCGCTCGCGACTGCAGCGGCAGAAATGGGTAGCAATGAAATTGTGGCCGTCCCTTCGCCGGGCGGGATTTCGCTGTTGCTGCTTATTGACCGGCGCCAAGTGGCGACGACCGATCCGCGCGATTCGGTGCTCAGCCTCAAGCAGCTCGCAATTTCGTTTCCGCAGGGCATGACAGAGGCGCAAGCCGGCCCGATCGTAAAGCGTTTCAGCGAAGAGACTCAAAAGATCAGGGGTTGCGGTACGGCGGATGAAATGGCCCGCACGCTCTCTGCCGATGTTGTCAACCGCGACGGAATCAAGGTGCGCGATTTGCCCGGACCATTGCAGCAGATCATGCTCGACCTTCCCGTGGGCCAATCAACGCCTCCCTATGGCTCGATGGCGGACGGGATTCGCGTATTTGTATTGTGCGGACGCGATGCCCCGGAAGCGGCAGCGCAGGAATCGTTCGATGACGTGATGTCCCGGCTTGAAGATGAACGAATCAACAAGCGCGCGCGGCTTTACCTGCGCGATCTTCGCCGCGACGCTATCGTCGAATATAATTGATGGCGGTGGTCGATACCCGATTGCCGCTGGCCGTTTCCAGCGGAGATCCGGCGGGCGTCGGCCCTGAAATCATCGGTAAGGCTTGGGAAGCCCGCAACAAACAGAAACTGCCGCCCTTCTTCACGATTGGTGATATGGCCAGTTTTGCGCACCATTGGGATGGGCCAGTGGTTCGCATCGACAATCCCGATCAGGCCGTTGCCCGGTTCCAAGACGCGCTACCGGTGTTTCACGTTCATTCCTGTGCGTCGATCATTCCGGGCACGCCGGATCTAGACGGGGCGCATTGCGCGCTGCAGGCGCTTGAGTTGGCTACAGGTTTTGCCAGGTCAGCTACTGTTGCAGGCCTCGTCACCGGGCCGGTTTCTAAGGCCCAACTCTATACAATCGGCTTCAATTACCCCGGCCAGACTGAATTTGTTGCCGAACGTTGCGGGGTTGAGCGCCGGAATGCGGTAATGATGCTGGCGGGCCCCGACCTGCGTGTGGTTCCCATGACAACCCATATCCCGTTAGCGAGCGTGGCATCCCAACTCGATGTCCGGTTAATCCGACGGCGCATCCGTGCGACGGCGAAAGGCTTGATGCGCGATTTTGGCATAGCGAATCCGCGTCTCGCAGTTGCGGGATTTAATCCGCACGCAGGAGAGAGCGGCAATCTCGGGCGTGAAGAAATCGATATCTTCGGTCCGGCAATCCAGACGATCACCGAAGAGGGATATGATGTCATCGGCCCTCTGCCTGCAGACACCATGTTCCATGCAGAGGCGCGCCGGAATTTCGATGCCGCGCTTTGTGCCTATCATGACCAGGCGCTTATCCCCTTGAAGACGCTGTACTTCCACGAAGCCGTAAACATCACGCTCGGCTTGCCGGTTGTTCGCACTTCACCCGACCATGGAACGGCCTTTGGCATTGCGGGAAAAGGCGAAGCACGTGCCGATTCGATGATAGCAGCCATCCGTATGGCGGGCGAAGCTGTCGCAAACCGCAAAGCCTTTGCCGCCGCCTGCGCCGCATGACCGCAGCTGCTTTGCCTCCGCTCCGCGAGGTAATCGCCAAACATGGCCTCTCTGCCAGCAAAGCGCTCGGGCAGAATTTCCTGTTCGACGAACAATTGCTCGATCGCATCGCGGCCATTCCCGGATCGCTGCAAGGCGAGAATGTGTATGAAGTCGGCCCTGGCCCCGGGGGTTTGACCCGCGCCTTGCTGCGTGCAGGTGCAAAGGTAACCGCTGTCGAACGCGACAGGCGCTGCCTGCCAGCATTGGAAGAGCTTTCGCACGCCTTTCCCGGTCAGCTTCGGGTAATCGAAGGCGATGCGATGAAAATCGATCCTGCCGCAGAAATCGGCGGGCCGTTCCACATCGCTTCCAATCTTCCTTACAATGTGGGCACCGCACTGGCGGTCGGATGGCTGGGCGGCGAGCTTTGGCCGCCAACATGGAAATCGCTGACGTTGATGTTCCAGCGCGAAGTGGCTGATCGCATCGTCGCAAAGCCAGGAACCGACGCTTATGGGCGCCTGGCTATATTGGCGCAGTGGAGATGCGATGCACGCATAGCGATGCCTGTGCATCGCAGTGCCTTTACGCCGCCGCCAAAGGTCATGTCAGCCGTCGTGCATTTGACGCCCAAGAGCCAGCCAGAAGGCGTGCGCATGGCGACTCTAGAGGCTCTCACTGCAGCGGCATTCGGCCAGCGCCGCAAAATGTTGCGCCAAAGCTTGAAATCGGTGCCGAAAGCTCTTGAGGGGTTGGAATTGGTGGGCATTGCGGCCGATCGGCGTCCCGAAACAGTATCGATCGACGAATGGGTCGACCTTGCAAGAAAGATCGATACGATCCGCTAGGGGTGGCGCAATGCGTTTCGCCCCGCTAGAGGTATCAAATGCAACCGCTTTCCAAATCGGAACTGGCCGCGCTTGAGCGTCCCGACCATGATCGGATGCTCTCGCAGGTACAAATCTGGGCTGATATCAACAGCGGCACCGCTAATCTCAAAGGCCTCTCCACCACCGCGAGCCTGCTTGCTGACGCCTTTTCATCGTTGCACGGAGAGGTCGAACTGGTTGATCCTGCCCCGGTGGAAAAGGTTCTCGCTGACGGGACAATCGTCGAAGTAGCGCACGGCCGCCACCTTGTAGCGACCATACGCCCAGAGGCACCGATCCAGCTTTTGCTCACGGGCCATATGGATACTGTGTTCGCGGTCGACCATCCTTTCCAGGACCTACGCTGGCTGGATGAAGGTGTGCTAAACGGTCCAGGCGTTGCCGATATGAAGGGAGGGATCGCCGTAATGCTGGCGGCGCTATCGGCGTCAGAATCCGTCCCGGAATTCCACCGAGTTGGCTATCAGGTAATGATCAACAGCGACGAAGAGACCGGGTCGGCCTCTTCAGCTGAACTGATTAAGAAGCTTGCGCTCGGCAAGCTTGCGGCACTGACATATGAACCATCTGCCCTTCCCGATGGCACATTGGCTGGTGCAAGGGCCGGAAGCGGTAATTTTTCCATGATCATTGCGGGACGCAGCGCTCATGCCGGACGCAATCCCCAAGAGGGCCGCAATGCTGTGTTGGCTGCGGCAGATCTGGCATTGCGGCTGAAGCAGCTCACTCGTGAGGGATTATCGGTCAATCCGGCAAAAATTGATGGCGGTGGGCCTAACAATGTGGTTCCCGATCATGCCGTACTGCGCGTCAATTTCCGACCACGCGACCCAGACATGCAGGCATTTGTACAAAATGAAATCAATGCCTTAATCGAATCTATTCAAAATGAACATGAAGTTTCAATCCACCTTCACGGCCATTTCAACCGGCCGCCCAAGCCGCTCACCCCGGACACAGAAAAACTGTTCGGGCTTGTCAAGAAATGCGGGGAAGATTTGGGGCTTACAGTCGGTTGGAAATCGACGGGGGGCGTCTGCGACGGCAACAATATCGCCGCCTGTGGCGTGCCCGTAGTCGATACAATGGGTGTCAGGGGCGGCAGCATTCACAGCAGCGATGAGTATCTGATAACCGAAAGCTTGGTCGAACGTGCGAAATTGTCCACGCTCACCTTGCTCAGGATCGCGCAAAAAGGGGCAATATGAAGTTCATTATCCGTCCGGCAAACCTGTCGGACTTGCAACCCATGTATGAAATGGCGAAACGAACGGGTGGAGGGTTCACCAATCTTCCCCCCGATCGCAAGGCTTTGACAGCCAAGCTGGAGCGTTCTGCCGAGGGATTCGCGCGCATTGGCGAAGGCGTCGGCGACGACCTTTTTGTATTCGTCCTTGAAAATCTTGAAACCGGCGACGTGCGCGGCACATGTCAGATTTTTTCCGCGGTTGGCCAGAAATGGCCATTTTACAGCTATCGCATCGGCGCGCTGACCCAGCATAGCGTCGAGCTGGACCGCACATTTCGCGCCGATATCCTCAACCTTTCCACCGATCTGGAGGGCGCGACCGAAGTCGGGGGGTTGTTCCTTCATCCTGGCGAACGCGCGGGCGGCCTTGGCATGCTGATCGCGCGCAGCCGTTATCTGTTCATCCGCAACCATAGGGAGCGCTTTGCCGATCGCACCCTTGCGGAGTTACGCGGGGTGATCGACGAAGCAGGTGGTTCGCCTTTCTGGGACGGCGTCGCAGGCCGCTTTTTCGGAATGAACTTCCAGGATGCAGATGAGTTCAACGCCAAGCATGGCAACCAGTTCATCGCGGACCTGATGCCCAAGCATCCGGTTTACATAGCGATGCTGTCTGAGGCGGCACGCCATGTGATTGGCGTTCCCCATCCCACCGGTCGAGCTGCGATGCGCATGCTGGAGGAAGAGGGTTTTGCTTGGGAAAACTACATCGACATATTCGATGGCGGCCCGACCATGACTGTTCGAACCGACCAAATCCGAAGCGTGCGCGAAGCCAAGGACGCTCAAATAGTCGAGATCAACAGGGCACTCGGCGATCCGCATGAAGGCAAGGCGGGCGGAACCAAGATGCTGGTGACACATGGTCTTTTGCAGGATTTCCGCGCCTCTTACGGGTGGGTCGAAACGGTTGAAAATGGTGTCATCCTTGATGCCCAATGCGCAGAAAATCTGGGCGTCATGACTGGCGACACCATCACTTTTGTCCCGCGGTGGTAAGCGATGGCACTGGTTGAAATCAATTTCGATGGGATCATCGGGCCAAGCCACAATTATGCCGGCCTGAGCCCGGGCAATATTGCCTCCGCGAACAATGCCGGCGCTGTTTCGCAACCGCGCGCAGCAGCTTTGCAGGGCATCGAAAAGATGCGAGCCAATCTCCGCTTGGGTCTGGCTCAAGGTTTTTTCATGCCGCTCGACAGGCCGAACAAGGCGTGGCTTGCGGGTTTAGCAACCGATATGACCAGCGCAGAACCACATATCCGCGCTGCGGCTTTTTCAGCGTCGGCGATGTGGGCAGCCAATGCCGCGACCGTCTCCCCCGCACCCGACACCGCGGATGGAAAATGCCATCTTTCGGCGGCAAATCTTTTGACAATGGCGCATCGCAGCCATGAATGGACGGGAACTCTGGCGCAGCTAAAGTTGGCTTTCGCGAATGAGCAGCATTTTGCAGTGCACGGGCCTGTACCGCCACCCTTTGGTGACGAAGGCGCGGCAAACTTCATGCGGCTATGCCCTTCGCATGGCGAAGCTGGGCTGGAAATCTTCGTCTACGGCAAATCGGGCGGCCCCTTCCCAGCGCGCCAGCATATCGAATCGTCAAAGGCGATAGCCAGGGCGCATAGGCTCGATCCCGAACGCACCTTGTTCATCCAGCAGGCCGAAATCGCGATTGCGGCAGGGGCATTTCACAATGATGTCGTGGCCGTGGCAAATGAACGCGTATTGTTCACGCATGAGCAGGCTTTTGAAGAACCAGAGGCTGCCTATGCCGCCATCCGCGAGAAAATGCCTGAGGCTGAGATCGTTATTGTCCCTGCGGACCGGGTGAGCCTTGCCGATGCAGTGCAAAGCTACCTGTTCAATGCGCAGCTGGTTACATTGCCCGATGGTGGCGGTATGGCCCTGATCCTCCCGACCGAAGCGAAAGCAAACCCGAATGTGTGGGGATGGCTGGAAGAGCATGTTGCGGGCAATGGCCCTATCCGCAGGCTCGTTCCGGTGGATGTGCGCCAATCTATGGCCAATGGAGGCGGGCCTGCATGTCTCCGCCTGCGCGTAGTCGCAGACCCTGCTACAGTCGACCCGCGCTTTATCGCTGACGAGGCGAAACTCGACCGGATGGCAGCCGTTGTTGCAGCGCATTGGCCTGAGAGCATTGCGCCCGACCAGCTCGGTGACCCGGCATTGGTCGAATTGGTGCAAAAAGCGCGTTTGGCGCTGCTGGAAACTTGCGGATTGGGCGAACTCGCATGATTGTCGAAAGATTTTACAAATCGCTTAGGCGTTAACCATCGTGCGCGCCGGAAAAGCTGAACTGGCACGCGGTTTGCCTATACGCGTGTTAACCTATGAAAAAAATCGCACGCCTTTTCCAGATCAAGACCAAGACAGAGGTCTTCCTCATCACCTACGCCCTTGGCCTAGGTGCGGCAAAGCGTGGCGAAGCTTATTTGACCCAATATCCCGGATTCGGAGGAAAACTGCTCTTCCTCTGCTGCTTGGGTGCCGTAGTCGTGGCTGCGGCAAAAATGCTGGAGGCTGTTGAGCTGCAGAGAATGTTCGGGAGCGATTAGGTCCCCGGATTCTGTTGCCCGGCTCCGGGGGGCCGCTGTAACCTTTCTGTTGCCCGGCCGGTTCGGCCGCGTTCTTTTAGAATAATTCTAGACCGTGAGGCCCGGAATTATGCTGCGAGAGCAAGTGCTTCGTTATCGTTGGCACTTATGAGTTGTGAACCATTTCACGGCTTATTCATGCCGGGCGAAAACAATGCTTTTCAACGCACGTCGATCCTAGTTCAGCCCCGTCAATTGCCCCGCAAAACGGGGTAAATGGTGGAGCTGCCGGGTACCGCCCCCGGGTCCGCTGCATCTATTGCACATCGCAATTTATCGCCATAGCCGGGCGAACCCGGCACTGATGTATATAAGCGATTTTCCGTGAATGGGAAGTGAAGGGGATCAGATTCCCTGCATGTTACGGCTCTCGGCGGGAATGTGCACCACCAGCCCGTCCAATTCCGCAGCCAGGTCTATCTGGCATGACAATCGGCTAGTGCGGCGTGCGCCGCTGGCCAAATCAAGCATGTCCTCCTCATCCTCACTCGCAGGAACAAGCTTATCGAACCATTCCTTTGCGATGATGACATGGCAGGTCGAACAGGCCATTTGCCCTTCGCAGGTTCCCTCAAGCGGTTGTCCGGCATTTTGCGCGATTTCGAGCAGATTGTCGCCCGGCTTGGCCTCCACTGTCTGTGTGGTTTCGCCATCGGGGCTGATGAAATGGACCTTCATGCCAATTGCCTTTCAGCCGCTGCATTGATCGAATGTGCAGCGCGTTCGATCTCTTCGAGCGTCGTATAGCGTCCAAAGCCCAAGCGAATAGAGGATTTTGCCTGTGCGTCGGCCAACCCGATCGCGCGGAGCACATGGCTGGGGCGGCCCGAACCGCTGGCACAGGCGCTTCCGGCTGAAAACAGCACATCGCGACATTCCGACATCAAGCGCCCGACATCGAGGCCTTCACGGCGGATGTTGAGATTGCCCTTATAGCGCTGCTCGATTGAACCATTGATGGTCCAATCGGCAAACAACTCGACCGCGTGGTCCCAGAGGCGGCACACATGTTCGGCATCTGCCTCCAGCCGTTCGCTTGCCAGCATCGCCGCCGCGCCAAACCCTGCGCAAAGTGCGGGCGATAATGTACCCGATCGCACCCCTTGCTCCTGCCCGCCGCCATGGATCAGCGGTTCAAGCGCTATGCCGTCGCGCACCCACAGCGCGCCGATCCCTTTGGGCCCATGGATTTTGTGGCCTGAAATCGCGATTAAATCGGGTCCGTCGGGCATAGCGACACGGCCGAAACCCTGCACGGCATCGCACAACAACAGCCCCCCTCGCGAATGAACAGCCGCCGCGATGTCGGCAATGGGCTGAATGGTGCCGATTTCATTGTTCACCAGCATTGCGGCGAACAGCCCCGGTTTGGATGGCATTTCTGCGATCCTGCCATCGGGATCGACCGGGATTGTGTCTCCTCGAAGATATTCTACACAATCGAGCACCGCTGCATGCTCGCTCGCCAAAGCCGAAACCGGCAAACCGCAGCCTTTCATTGCCAGGTTGATCGCTTCGGTCGCGCCGCTGGTGAAAATCACGCGCCCACC
>DASUDM010000165.1:0-5249 GCA_036275575.1 Sphingorhabdus sp.
CCGGCGAGATACTGGTGCATGTCGATAGCTATGCGATGACCGCCAATAATGTGACCTATGCCGTTTTTGGCAAACCTGCGGGTTTGTTCGGTAATGAGCAGGGCTATTGGGATTTCTTCGCCGAACGCGGCGTTCCTGGACGACTTCCGGTGTGGGGTTTCGCGACGGTATTGGTAAGCGACATCGAAGGCGTGGCCCCAGGAGATCGCTATTATGGCTATTATCCGATGGCGAGCCATGCGGTGTTGATGCCGGGCCATATCGGTGGTGGCAGCTTTGTCGACGTGACGCCGCGGCGCACCACTTTGCCGCCGATCTACAACCAGTATCAGCGCATCGAAGCTATTCCGGACTACAAGTCCGAGCATCATGATTACTGGCCCGTTTTCCGGCCATTGTTCCTCACCGGTTGGCTGATTGCCGACCAGTTTGAGGATGAAGACGATTATGGTGCGCAGCAGCTGCTGATCGCCAGTGCGTCGAGTAAGACCGCCATTGGCCTCGCGCATGCGATGAAACAACGCGCCGAACGTCAGCGTACCATCGGCCTTACAAGCAAGGCGAATGCTGCCGGGCTGGCGGACCTCGGCATTTACGACCAGGTGATTGCCTATGACGATATCGCCACCCTCGACGCATCAGTGCCCTCCGCTTTGGTCGACATGGCAGGCAGCGGCGATGTGACGCGGGCCGTCCACACGCATTTCGGGGATGCCCTCAAATATTCGATGATCGTAGGCAAATCGCACTGGGATGCGGCCCCTGAAATGGGTGATCTTCCCGGCGCGCCGCGCGAAGGCTTTTTCGCCCCCGGCCGCAGCCAGAAACGTATCGCCGACTGGGGGGCACGTGGATTTGGCGAGCGCATTGCCGCCGCATGGCTGGGCTTTATGGAAGTTGCCCCTTCTATCGCCACCATCGACACACGCAGCGGCAGCGACGGCGCGCTTGCCGCCTATCATGAAGTATTGAGCGGCGCAGCCGATCCCAAGACAGGAATCATTGTTACCCCATGAACTTTTCCCATGTGATTTTCGATTTCGGCGGGGTCATCACCTCGTCACCCTTCGAAGCGTTCAATCGACTTGAAGCCGAGCGTGGTTTGCCCCGCGATTTCGTGCGCACTGTCAACGCAACCAATCCCGATGACAATGCCTGGGCCAAGTTCGAGCGTGCGGAAATCGATGCGGAGGGATTTGACGCGCTTTTTGCTGCCGAAGCCGAAGCATTGGGCCATATGCTTGACGGGGCATCGGTCATTGCCTGCCTCGCGGGCGACGTGCGACCCTATATGGTCACGGCGCTCGACCGGTTGAAGGAAGAAGGCTTTGGTATCGGCTGCATTACAAACAATGTGAAGGCCGGGCGCGGAGCGGCGATGGCGCGCAGCGAGGATAAAGCGCTTCAAGTGGAAGCCATCATGGCGCGTTTCGACCATGTCATTGAAAGCTCCAGGGCAGGCGTGCGCAAACCCGATCCACGTATCTACGAGATGATGTGCGAGGCGTTATCGGTGTCGCCTGAAACCTGCATCTACCTCGACGATCTGGGCATCAACTGCAAACCCGCCGCCGGGCTTGGCATGCATGCCATCAAGGTCACCAGCGGCGAGCAGGCATTGGCGGATCTGGAGGCTGTTGTAGGATTGGATTTGCGCTAGGGCTTTGGCCTTGGTTTCTCAGGCCGCACAACTGTCTGCGTCCGGGCACGCTCGGGCTGTTCTTTCGCGGATGCGCCCGATCGCCTGTCCACTTCAGTCCACATATCGTCGGTGCCATAAGCCGAGCGGACATCCGGTTGCCTTAGACAATCGCTGACCTTTTCGATCTGCCGTTTCAGTTGCCCTGCCGCGCGATATGAGTCGGGATAGGCCGATGTAGCACTTGTTTCGCTCGTCTTGTTCTTGACCCCCTCGGCGCATTGCGTGGCTGGTGTCGGTACCTGCGCAGCGTCAGCCGGTTTGTCGGCAGGCGCACCCAATATCATAGCCATTACAATAATGCTCACCGGGGCACCTGTTCGGGCCGGCTGACCCGCGTATATTCATGTTTCATCACATCGCCATTGGGCATGGCGTCGCTGGTGCTCAATTTTTCGCTCGCGCAAGAATAGCTGGCAGAACCGCCTGTCCCAGCGAGCTCATTGCCGCGCCTTTGATCGTTGAACCCACCTCCCTTGGGTGTGCGGACCCTTGTCTCGACCTCGCTGTCGCCTCCCGAGGTGAAACACATAGAGAGCTTGCCGCCACTGGTTGACCAGAATCCGGACACGCCTGCCACTGCGCCCTCCGTGTTGCCGATCATCTCGCCCTCGGGAAGCGGCGTCTTGACCTGCTGGCTGAAATTGAAACCCGACGTACGCATGGTGCCATCGTCATTGAAGGTCATCGAATAGGAATCGGGCGTGGCGGACGTGATATTCATCCCTTTGGATTTGAGATATTCAAGCGGGCCGCCCCCGGTCAGCTTCCAGGTACCGAGCATGCATTTGTCAATCACGACCGGCACTTCGAGGCACGTGTCGGCAGCAATTATGACTTCGCTCGTGCAGCTGTTTGCCAACGTTATGGAACCATCAGGTCTGATATATTTGGTCAGGCCTGTGCCAGCCAGATGACTGATGACCGTGCCGTCGGGATATTTGATCCACCCGTCGCCAGCGTCCTCACTGTCGCCATGTCCAGGGGCAACAGCCCCATCATTCCATCGCCACATTCCGTCATCGGCGCGGCGAGCGGCCGATTCAATGCGGGTAGAAGTTGTTCCGTCGGCGCTGACCGTCGTCGTTGTGCCAGTGCGCGGATCATGTTTGACAATCGTTCCGTCTGGATAGGCAATACTGCCATCATCGCGGATTTCCCCTTCGCCAGAGCCGCCACGCTCGACATAGGTTCTGATGCCGTCTCCCCAAACATAGAATTCGCCGTCGCGGCGCGGCATCGCCACATTTGTCCGTGAAACAGTCCCGTCGGGTGCCGTGATCGTTGTGTCGCCGGTGGCGCTGTTGTGTGCCACGCGGGTGCCATCGGCATAACTGATCGAACCATCTGCATTGACCGTGCCGGGGCGGCCTTCCGGGTCGCGCGCGCGAACACGAGTGCCGTCCCGATAGATGAAGCTGTCTTGCAGGCGGCGCGGCATGTCGGTTGGAACAACGGGCAGATGCGGGTTCATGCCTTCGGCGCAAGCAGGGGCGGAATGCTGGGCAGCCGCGTTGTCTTCGCCTGAAAATTGTGTAGCATATAACGCTACTGCAGCCAATCCAATTGCACCGGCGGCTCCATAAAATATCAGGTTCCGCATGCCATTGCGCCTCCCATTCTGAATAGTCTCGTTATCGTGCCTAATCCCGGGGTCTTACGTCTTTGACCCGAACGGCTTCCGGCGAACTATCGCTTCTTGGAAGCTCTTCTGGATGATTGCGAGCTCCGCACTCGCTGAACAGGAAAGTGAAGGGTGCACTTTCAGAGCCATCGGAAAAGCGGAAGCTCACAATCCAGAATGGCGAATTGCAGAACGAACCGGGCATGAGCAGATTGAACCATGCGCTGCCCGCGCGCGGCTCGCCCATGAAAGGTAATGATTGCTGCGCGCGCTTTCCGGAATAGACCGCCGGGACGACAATCGAGCTCCGGTCGGGTCGGATTTGCGGCGTTCCCATGAGCCTGAAAGCTTTCATCAACAGCTGGGTCGGACGCTTTCCTTCCGGGTTGATGAAATCGATCTGGAATTTCTCAAAACTGGCCGCATCGATTTGGCATGGTCGAATTCCATAGCGTCGATCAGGACGAACCAAAGTGCCATCGATTATCAATTCGACCCGCGTGAAATCGACGCAGTCACCCAGAGGGTTCGAGCGTGGACTGCCGCTGCCGCTCGTTCCGCCGCTGCCGGAAGGATTGGGATTGATCGGTGCTGTCGGCACTGGAGCAGTGTGTTGCCCGGCAGCGACATAGCCCTTGCGCGTTCCATTAAACGGTTCCCATGCACCTTTGCGTGCGCGTCCGTCGGAACTGCGGCAAACCCAGCGTTTCTGGCCAGTGAAGGCATTTTCGGCCGCATTGAACGTGATGTCATATTCGCCATAGTCATTGGCATCGTCGCCAACGGTATAGCCGTTTGGCCGGGATGCGACGCAGGCCGACGGGCGATAGGCAGGGCCGGTATTTGCGGGTCGCCAACCGTCAGCTGCACCCATGATCCAATATTCGCCTTGCCAACGAAGATTCTGATAACTGCCCTGCAACTCGATATAGGCAAGCGGACCAGCATCGCGCCGCGCGCCCATGCCACTACGCCAGTTGTCGCGTGGATAGTGCGATGTTGCGATGGCACGGATGCGGATGTCGCCTTCTGCTGTCGTCCATTCGGAATCGGTGCCGACTTGCGCTTGCGCGCCACTCAAGGCTACCGATGCAGAAACCACTGCAATTGCAGAAATAATCTGTCTGGAATTCAAATCGAACATCGCACTTCTCCCCTCGAAATGGCGCTTTGGCCATAAGAACGCTGCGACTCTGTTTGATTATGCGTTGGAAGGACAGTTTCCGCCAAGCGAAATTTATCGTCGGTGAATTCGCCAGTCAGCATATGTTCATCCCCAAGGGCGTTTTGATGAACGCGCCTTCGGGCCAAGACAAAAATTGCTCCTTGCGGGTCGCCATGATAAATTGGCTCTAATGTGGGGAGAATGAACATGTTCAAAAAGCTTCTTGCTGTTTGCCTATCGGTTGGTCTGGCCACCGGTTTGCTATCACTGACAACTTATGGCTACGCCGCCAAGGAGGCGGCGGAAAATTTTGCCAAGTCCCCTTGTTCTGACAGCGAGGGCGCAACAACTGGCTTCTTCTGTCAGCCACTGTCGGCAAAAGGGAAGCTGGTTCCTGCGTGTGACGCGAAGAAGCCCAAGGATCTTGCAGCCTGTCAGGCGCAAGGTGCAGCTGCCTATTGCGGAAAGCGCGGTTATTCGCGGTATCTTTCTTACTCCACCGACGGCAAGGGCAACCTGTCTGAACTGGTGTGTTCGCGCACTCCGGTTACGGCGGTCGCAGCGGTAGAGGAGTGGCAGCCGATGTTTGATGTCAACTTGATGGGCTATGATCGCCGTGAATTTCCGCTTTCACGCCCGGACGACTGGCAGACCTGCAAGGCTGCGTGCGAAGCTGATGGCGGATGCCAGGCGTGGACGGTCAGCAAGGATGCCCGGATGTGCTACCTCAAATGGGACGGAAATGCTGAACTGCTCTCCTA
>DASUDM010000166.1:0-9833 GCA_036275575.1 Sphingorhabdus sp.
GACGGCTGCGTGCACCGATAGCGCCAACATAAAAGGCGTCTGACGCCAAAGCAGCTGCCAACATGCTCTCATCACTATCCCGATCATGGGTCACCACCGCAACCGCGGTCCAGCAATCCAGCGGAAGCGTTTCAATTGAGCTTGAACGCAGATAACCCATACCCGGAAAAGGTGCATTCATCGGCCCTCCCGGATCTACCAACACCGTTTCCGTTTCAAGATGCAAGGCAACCCCCGCGAGCGCCAATGTGGTCGCATCGCTACCGATGATTACCAGCCTCAAAGGCGGTTCATATAGCGCGGTGAAGTTGCTTCCGTCCCATGGTTGCACCGCCGGATCGGCTATAGTGCAAAAATGAGCAGCGCGGGTTTCACCATCGCTTTGCCACAGGACGGGTTTCCGGTCACGATAACCCGACAACAATGTGGAAACAGCAGGATCATTGATTTGCGAAGGCTCAACCAGAATCGAGATCCCTGCACCGCAGGCCAGTTTGATGTCAAACCAGGGGCTGCCTTCACCATAGCGCAACAGGCGGGGCGAGTTTGTGGCAATGACCTCTCGCCCATGGCGAGCGATATCATCTTCGACGCAACCGCCAGACAGGAATCCCCAACGTTTCGTCTCGGTAATCAGCATCTGCGCACCAACATCGCGGGGCGATGGGCCATCGACCGACACCAATGTCGCTATGGCAAACCGATCCAAGCCAGTTATCGGTTGCAACAACAATGGCCGAATATCATCAGCAATGTCTTCCTGGCGAAATTCTGTCAAAGCTGGCGGGCCTCGTATCGGTTCAACTCGCTCTCTTAAGCGAAATGATGTGGCTGTCCAGCTACCCTTCCGGACGACATGCCATCGCGATTACCTGAAGGCTGATCGAAGTTGACCTACGCTATGGCAAAAGCACAACTTTTATGCATTCACCTCTGGCTTGTGCTGCAATTGCTTCGTTGATTTCGGAAAGGCTGAAAGTCTTGATCAGTTTATCGAACGGGAACCGTCCTGCAGCGTGATGCGCCAGAAGTTCGGGGATGAATGTCTGCGGGTCGCTATCCCCTTCGATGATCCCGATGATACGCAACCCCGGTGTCATCAATGCTGCTATATTCACGCTGATGCTGTCGGCAGGATCCTTGGGCACACCAACAAGGCCGATGGCACCATGACTGCCCAGTGCAGCCAGCCCTGCTTCGATCACGCTGATAACACCGCTGCTGTCAAACGCGTAATCTAGGCCCTCGGGAACAATAGCACGCAAGGCCTCGGTGAGATCACCAGCAGCCGGATCGATAACATGCGTAGCACCAAGTTCGATGGCTATCTCTCGGCGTGCGGGCATCGGTTCGACAAGAATTATCGTGCTGCATCCTTGGATCACCGCCCCCATCACAGCAGCGAGGCCGACCGGACCGCCGCCGAAAATTGCGATGGTTGATCCTGAATGGCAGGCAAGTGAACGCATGACACCGCCTGCACCCGTCTGGAAACCGCAGCCAAGCGGGCCGAGCAGTTCCAACGCGGCTTTGGTATCGCCTACCTTGACGACATTGCGTGAGCGTGTGATCGCATAGCTCGCAAATGAGGATTGGCCAAAGAAGTGCGATCCAACCCGTTCTTCACCTGCGCAACAAGCGGTCGATCCATCTTCAAGCCGCATTCCGGCATAGTTCAGCGGAACAAAGCTGCGGCAATAGCTTGGGAGGTCCTCCTCGCAGCGCGGGCATTCCCCGCAGCTTGAAAAGCCGAGCACGACCTTGTCGCCAGGCTCAAGTCCCTCGACACCCTCTCCGACCGCCTCGATGATCCCTGAACCTTCATGGCCGAGGATGGCCGGCAGAGTATAAGGTGCAAACTGGTCTCGAAAGATGAGGTCGGTATGGCACAGGCCGACACCGGCAATTTTGACGAGCACTTCACCCTTGCGTGGCGCCTCAACCGATATCGTCTCAATCGAAAAATCGCCTTTGGGGATACGCGCCACGGCTGCAACGGCTTCGGTCATCTTCTCTCTCCTCTATGCCTTGCAACTACATTTCGCCGAAGTCGGCCTTTGACGCACCACATTGCGGACAGAACCAGTCGTCGGGAATATCCTCCCATTTGGTGCCCGGCGGGATGCCATCTTCTGGCAGTCCTAAAGCCTCATCATAACGAAATCCACATTTGCCGCAGCGATGCACGCCCAATTCCTGTTCGTTCATACTGCCTCGACCTCGAAACGGATCGGAATGGTCTTGGGTCCACAGACAAATTCGGATTCGGCCATGCGCGGCGTTCCCGTGAGTTCGACCGATTTCAGACGCGGTATGATCTGCTTCCACAATGCGATCATTTCCATACGGGCGAGATGGATGCCAAGGCAGGTGTGCCCGCCAAAACCGAAGCCGACATGGCGGTTGGGCGAACGCCGGTGATCGAAGGTGAAGGGATCGGGGAACGCCTCTTCGTCGCGGTTGGCAGAGAGATAAGAGAGGTAGACCAGATCGCCCTTGCGGATGGTACGCCCCTTGATTTCATAATCCTGCGTCGCGGAGCGGACAAATTGCTGCACTGGGCTAGCCCAGCGGATGGTTTCTTCGACAAAGCCGGGGATCAATTCCGGATTTGCTTTCAGATCTGCCAATATGTCGGGACGTTGTGCCAGTTGCCACATGCCGTGGCCGGTAGTGGCTGCCGTCGTATCGTGCCCCGCGGTCGATGCGATAACGAAATAGGAAATCAGTGCGCGATGCTCCATCGGTCCGCCGTCGATCTTGCCATTGGCTATTACCGAGGCAAGGTCATTGCGTGGGCATTTCTGGCGATCCGCAATTACCGGGCTGTAGTATTTTTCGAATTCATCAAAAACGATGCCCCAGGTTCGCGTAATTTCCTGCGGATCGGTGAGGTCTGATCCTGGTCGTTTGAGGTCTGGATCGGCATAGGTGAACAACCACTGGGTCAGTTCGAGCATCTTGGCATGATCTTGTTCAGGCACGCCGATAAGGTCAAGGACCACCTTGAGCGGATACAGAAATGCCACCTCGGCCGCAAAATCACATTCGGGGGCAAGGCTGACCAGCTTGTCAGCATAGATTTTTGCAGTCGCTTCAACATTGGGTAGCGCCGCTTTGATGCCGTCGAGCGAAAAGGCCCCCGAACACACAGCCCGATATTTCTGGTGTTCGGGCGGATCGAGTTGGACAAGCGAGCGGAAGATATTCGATTGCCCGCCAGTATACTGCTTGACCAGTTCTTCGCCCGCCTGACTGATCAGGGTTTTCGAACGGTCTCCGCCATGGAAAATCTCATCCTGCCGTGCGATTTCGCGCAAATCAGCATATTTGGTGACAATCCAGTGCGGATCGTAACCTGGCACCTCAACCTGCGATAACGGATAGTCCTTGCGAAGCCGCGTGAAGATCTCGTGCACATCATCCCGGTTGGCGAAGGTCGCAGGATTGAATGCGGGGGCCACCAGTTCGGGCGGAATCATCGTTTCGGACATATCTCAGGCTCTCCATAGTGATGGGTTAGCCTGCCCCCGCCCGGCGTCGCTGGTCGCGATATTCACTGGGTGCGATGCCCGCATATTGGCGGAAGGCACGGCTGAAATGGCTTTGGCTCTGGAAACCGGTGGCTTCGGACAAGGCCGCAAGCGTCATATCGGTTTGCACAAGCATTTGTTGCGCCCGATCCAATCGGGCTTTCATGACATATTGGTGGGGCGTAATGCCCGTGGCTTTCTTGAAAATTCGGCAAAAATGGGTGGGCGTAACGCCTGCCACCGATGCCATCTCGTCAAGGCTATGTTCTGCCGCCGGATCGGCTAGAATAGCATTCATTACTTTGTGCAGGCGATAAGCTGAAAAGTCGCTGACAGGTATTTCGGTGGGGTTACCATGCGCCGGCGGGCCAGTGAGAATATGGGCCTTCAGCGCATTGACCATCGCGGCGACATAATGCTCCCGCTCTTCTGCCTCGGGCGCATAAAGCTCGGAAAGTATCTGACGTGTCAACGCAACGCCAAGCGGATCGGCAAAGGCGAAACGCAGTTTGCTGAACTGCTCGGTCGCCGAGATATTCTTCAGCAAGTCGGACGAAACCGAGAGTGTCACTGCATCCAGTTCGCCATCGACCAGCCAGCCGCTCGGCATACCCGCTGGCTGGATGGTCGCGCATCCGGGAATCGAACTGGACTGGCTCCAGCCATCCTTATCCCATGTCTTGATCTGCGGCTTTCCTGCGATGTGGACGATGAACATCGGATCGGGGAGCGGAGGCAAGGCATAGCTGCCGACAAACTGCCGCCAACGGCACAATGACCACCCCTCCCCTATCGATCCCATTTCGACATCAGGGGCCCGCCCCAAAACATCGCAAATGATCGCGCGGTTATCCCATTGCGTCGCCATCAGCCTCTCTCCTTTGCTCCAGCAAGGAGATTAGCCTGCTCGCACGCGGACGGAAGCCCGAAACGTGCACAAACAAAAAGGCGACACAGAGGATGCATCAGAAGGCTGCGCGAACCGAGATGCCATAGGTACGCGGAGCCCCGGGAACGAGGAAGTTGTATGGGAAACCCGCTCCACGAAGATCAAGGCCATAGCCATAGACCTTTTTGTTGAAGAGGTTGTTGCCCCAGGCCCGGATGGTGAAACTGTCATTCGACCAGGCCAGCGAAGCATTTACCTTGGCGAATGCTTTTTGCTGCAGCTCCGAATTGACCTGTGACGATCCAACAGCATTTTCCGCATTGAAGGGCGAGAAATATTGTCGGCTGGCATAATTCACATTGGGTGACAGCGTAATTTTACCGCCGCCCAGTTCTACGACCTCCCAGTCGAAGCCTGCCTGCGCTGTTAGCTTAGGCGAAAATGGCAGGTCATTTCCCGACAAATCGGTGCCTTGAAGAGTCAATTCCTTATACTTGGTCTGCAACAGGCCCAGTGCGAAGTTGAGCGAAAAACTATTCGACGGCTTCACCGTGGCTTCTAGCTCCGCACCATAGACTTCGGATTTAGGTGTGTTCACCAGGAACGACACAGGACCAGGGCGCGTATCCTGCAGCTGCTGATTGGTGTAGTCATAGTAGAACAGCGACGCCGCCAATGTCAGCACGCGGTCAAAGTAACGGCCCTTGAAACCAAGCTCATAGGCGTTGACCTTTTCTGGTTCGATGTAAGTGATACCAGCCGACGAGGTGTAGCCCCCACCATTCACCGCTCCCGCGCGATAGCCGCGGTTGAAGCTGGCGTAGATCAGCGTGTCGTCGGGCAAGGTATAGCTAAGCGCGATCCGCCCGGTTAGTGCGTTATTTGTATCGCTCAGGGCCAACCGGGCGTTGGCATTATAGGCGCACGTGCCAGCCGGAGTAGCGCACGGCACGGTGGTAGCGATTGGGAACGGAACGTCATCGACCGTGCCCAAGAAAAGGAACGCGAAAGCATCATCGTAGCGCGATTTGTCCTTCGTATAGCGCGCACCTACCGTGAGAACGAGCTGCTCGCTCAAGTTGACATCGCCTTGTGCAAAAATCGCATAGGATTTACGGACCTGGCGATAATGCTGATAGAATCCACCTGCAGGCGGCAATGGCAGGTTGAACTGGTTGTCGGTGATATTCCGGTCCCAGCCATAAAACACGCCACCCACCAAGTTGAGCGCATCACTACTGTAGTTAAGGCGCATTTCCTGGCTGAACTGGCGGTATTTTGACTGCCAAGTGATATCAAGGATATCGAGCGGCGAGCCATCGGCGGCTTGTTGCAGGTCCTGTTTGCCGCCATCATAGGATGTAATCGACGTCAGCCGGACGGCGTCGGACAGATCGACCCCGATGGTTCCTGAAAAGCCCCAGGCATCGGTGTTATTGTCACCTAGGCGGTTTTCATTGGTTTCGAAAAAGCCGAGGCCGGTTCGGAATGCCCCCAAACCGTGCACACCAGCCTGCGTGCCCCGATCCCGTCCTCCATAAGCCTTGAGCACTACATCCAGGCCACCATCACCGGGCTTAATGCGCAACGTAGCGCGTCCCTGCAGCGTATCAACCGAATTGGCATCGCGACCGCCGGCAAAGACGTTTTTGATCATGCCGTCGCCATTGGCGTAATTAACCGCGACGCGAAGGCCGATGGCATCCTCGCTTAAAGTCGTTTCAACGGCGGCCTTGCCAGTGAAGGTATTGAAATTTCCATAGCCCAACTCGGCATAACCGTTCGAACCGCTGAGCGATGGCTTCTTGGTAATGAAGTTTACGGCACCGCCCGTCGTATTGCGACCGAAAAGCGTCCCTTGCGGACCGCGCAGCACTTCGATCCGATCGAGGTCGAACAAACCCATGCCATGACTAGTGCGGGGAGCCAGGTAAACATCGTCGATGTAAACGCCGACTGGCGATGCCTGGTTTGAGTTATACTCGTTGGCAACTCCGATCCCGCGCAGCGAAAAATTGGGCTGCGTATTGCCGAAAGGGCTGTTGATCTGCAGGTTTGGTACAGCTGCGGCCAGTTCGGATGAATTGTCGATACCCTTTTGCGCCAGAGTATCGCCTCCCAGAGCCGAAACCGCCAAAGGAACGTCGAGCAGCGACTGCTCGCGGCGTTGAGCGGTTACAACGATTTCGTCATTGTCTTCGGCAACTGGCGCTTCCTGTGCAAGCGCAACCGTAGATGTCGACGCCAGCATGGTTGCGAGCGCAAGTGCGCCCTTGGAAAAACCCTTCATCCTCTCCTCCTTTTCAGGCGCTCCCTACGCCATCTTGGGAGGTGCTAACGAAAGTGGCTTTGAAATTCTTTAGACGGCCTTGCCTGCAGTTTTGACATTTCTTGCGCAGTAAAGGCGGACAACGCATCAAATCCGTCGCAAGCTTATTTCGGTGCGGTCATGCAGCTTGATCGAGAAACTGGCCTCACCTGCCTCGTTGGCAATGATTTCTGTTTCAACAGCGCCTTTCAGCATGTAGCGACCATTTGCTTCCAATCGCGAAACCGGAATAGTCCGATTGCCCGGATCGCGGCCCGGATAGAAAACTGCTTCCAGATTTTTGCCATCACTCAACGCGCTTGCAACCAGCGTGTCGGGATAATCCATCGCTTCAATCATCGGGCCGGCCAATGCCTGTTTCGGCGCCCCTTCAGCAAAGGTGCGCGCAAAATCACCCGTCTCCATCAACGCGCCCAAGATCGCAGTCGCGTTTGCAATGTTGGAGGCCTTACGATAGCGCAAAACGCCGTCATCGACTGCTGGCATGCAATCATGCTCAAGGCCAGCAAGCGCTGCATCCGCGATGCGTTTGTCACCAAATTCGCGTGCTGCAACAAGAATGGTGCCGTATGTTCCGGCATGACCAGTCCGGTAATTGCCGGCGTCCAATCCCTCGCCGGGCAAACTGAGGCGGGGACCATTTTCCTCATCTACAATCAATGACTCGAGTTCTTTTCGCGCAATTGCCCATTGCTGGCGCGCACGGCTTGGCATGAAGGCATTTTCGAAGAAGGAGTAACCAGCTTCGCTGACGGGGAAAGGTACCGGCAATCCGGTATATTGTGACCGCAGCCCGACCGTGGAACCAGCGGCGTCGGTAAATTCGGTCTCGAGGCCATGCAGCCAACCCGGAAGGTGGCGATCAACAAGCTGTGTTCCAAGCAGCGCATCATGGGTCGCCAAAGAAAGCATCCCGTAGTGGTTGCAGATTGGATAAATCCAATTGGGTTCGCATGCAAATATGCCGAATTCGGCACTTGCATAATTGCGGTCGACCGAGGCGATGATTGTCTTGAAATCATGTGCCCATTGGTGCCTGTCATTCAATTTGAATGTCAGGCTTCCCGGCTCCAGATAGCGCATATCTCCGGTTGCGAGCATATAGCCGCCGACATGCGCACCGAACCATCCGGTAAGCATGATGTTATCCCGATTGGCCGGATCCCAGTTGGTGAAGTTCAAATGGCCCCAGCAGCTTTCGAGCACCCAATAATCCCACACCTTTTTTTGCAGATATTTTTCGATCAGATTGCGCTGCGCCAATCCCATATAGCCCGCAAAATTGGGGACATAGTTTGCCTGCGCTACCGCCATCGCGAACCCCATATGGTTGATCTGGTAACGCAATGCCGCTGGTTGAAATTGATCGATGATCGTAAATCCGTCAAAACTTTCAACAGGTTGCAACGTCCGATCGAGCAGATATCGTAACCCTGCCAGCTGCGCCCGCGACATCTCCCTTCTGCCATCGACTGCCTTGCGCTGCATCTCTTCCACTTCGGCGAGCGATTGGGGCAGGAACTTTTCGCGCGCCAAAGCCTGCGCAGCACCAATTGCAGCTTTTTTGCGATTGCTGTTCCGGAAGAACAGCCCGACCGCGGCAACGGCGGCGAAGGTCGCAAATGGTGCACCCGTCCAGTTTTGACCATCAGCGAGCGCGCCTGCAAGCAACGCTGCACCAAGCCAAACCGCGATCGGTGCAATTACCGCCCCGGCCCAAAACCAAGCGACGAGCGATAGTATAAACACGATCAGAGTGAGGGGAAACAATAAGGCCCACCATCCGCCCAAAGCGAAGAAGCCACCGCCAGGTATCCACAGACCTAATCCCAGTGCTTGCAAGGCAGGCGAAAGGCCTAGAGCCCAGGGCAAAACTCCCAACAGGCATAAGGAAAGCCATATCGTAAGCGTGCGTCTTTGAATTCGCGCAGTGGCAGGGCCTGTTTTCCCTCGAACTGATGGCAATCGTGTCGCGTCGAACCCGAATGGTACCGTAGCCATTAGCTTGCCTTTCTTTCGCTACCGCAAATATACGCATGGACAAGCATATCCGTTGCACTTCGCGCACTGTCGGACGCGCCATTTGTGGCCATGCCACTTGAAGTCAACGCGGCGAATAACAGCAGGTCGATTGCGACGACGGCACCCAGGCCGCGTTTGACGCTAAAGCCGCGGCGGCCACGTTCCATCGCCAGCCCCGGACGCCATTCAACAGCAGGATCAGGAACCCAGTTAGCGGACCAGCCCAAGGCTTTTGCCATAGCCCGGAACGGGGCAAGCAACTGTGCGACCAGAAACAGTGCAAATGCACAACATGCCATGACAGCCGCCTCTCCCCTTGTGCTGTATGCGAGACGACAAGATGCACGTCTGGTTCGCATAGTCCAATTGATTTGCTGTTTACATTTATAGGTATTTGCTATGAATCAGAGGTGGCAATAGATTTTGACCTAAAAGCCGTCCGATGCTTTGTCGCCCTCGTTGAAGAAGGCAATTTCAGCCGGGCTGCGGAACGCATGTCGATTACCCAACCCAGCTTTTCCAACCAGATCCGAAAATTGGAGCACCAGATTGGGACTCCGCTTTTCGTGCGCTCTACACGGCAGGTTTCGCTGACAGAGACCGGTGCAGCTTTGCTTGAGCCGGCCCGACGCCTTGTCACCGAGGCCAATCATTTTGCGAATGAGATGTCATCGCGCTCCCCTCGCCTCTCGCCGATCGTTACAATCGGCATGCCATTATACCTCTACAGCCTGCCCGAGCATGACATCCTTGTTGCCGGATTGACCAACGAGATACCGGACGTCCCGTTGAGGGTAGACAATGGCTTCAACCACAACCTTATTGATCGGCTTCAACGCGGCGTAATGGATTTTGCCTTGTTGCTCGGCGTTCCGGTATCAAACTGGAAACTCAAAACCGCCGGTCATGATAATGGAGAACTCGAATTCCCGGACGATCTGATCCGAAAGACCATCCGAAGGGAACCAATATGCCTTGCTGTGCCTGCCGAGCATCCGCTCGCCAGATATCCGATCATCCCCCAAAATGCATTGGCAGGCCATGCACTGGCCATACTCTA
>DASUDM010000167.1:0-2542 GCA_036275575.1 Sphingorhabdus sp.
ACCGGCCATTCCGGGTGCTGCATCGGCGAAGGGAAGCCGCTTATCTTCGGGCCCGCGCGGATCGTGGCCCGAGGAAATTACGTCGATTGTTCCATCTGCAATGGCAGCGATGCACGCCAAACGGTCTTCTTCGCTCCGCAAGGGCGGGGAAAGCCGGGCAAAGGTACGAAATCCCGTCAGCGCGGTATCAGAAAGGAACAGATGGGCAGGGGTGATGCCGCAGCTGATTTTCAGCCCGCGTTGCTTGGCAGCGCGAATGAGGTCAAGCCCTGCAGCGGTCGTAACCTGCCTGAAGTGAATATGCGCTCCGCTTACTTCAGCAAGGGCCAGATCTCGCTGGATCGCGAGCGTTTCGACCGTCGGCGATGCGCTGGGCAGGCCCAGCAGCGTGGCATTAAGACCTGTTGTCGCGACTGCATTGCCAGCCAAGCCTGCATCCTCGCTGTGAACAAACAGCGGCATATCGAGCATGGCGCAGTAGCGCATCAGACGCAGCATGACGCCCGAATCGGCTATCCAACGTCGGCCGGTAGCTACTCCAAGCGCCCCGGCATCCTTCATCAACGCGATTTCGGCCATATGCTGGCCATCAAGATCCTTGGTCGCAGCCGCCAGCGGATGGACCCAGAAATCGGGTTTACCTTTACGACCGGCAAAACGGATCGTCGCCGGGTCGTCGTGCACCGGTGATTGGTCGGGCATCAGGGCGGCGCGCGTAATGCCACCAAAGCGGAATGCGGGTTTGTCTGTTGCAAAAACGCCAAGATCGATGATGCCTGGTGCGACAATCAATCCTTCGGCATCAATGCGTTCCCCCAAGGGATCGGCCTTGCCAACCTGGCCAATCCGTTCGCCCGCGACATGCAGATGTGCGGTTTCGGGTTCCGTTTTGCCGGGCAGGATGACTTGCCCGCCGAGGATATTGGTGCCGCTCATGACCAGCCCTCCACTTTGCGGGCTCGTCGCGTCAAAATGTCGAGGCACGCCATACGGACTGCGACCCCCATTTCGACTTGTTCGGTGATCGCAGATCGTTCGAGGTCGTCGGCTATGTGGCTGGCAATTTCAACCCCTCGGTTCATTGGCCCGGGATGCATTACAAGTGCGTCGGGTTTTGCAAGTTCTAGACGACGTGAGTCGAGCCCGTAGAGGTGGAAGAATTCGCGGGGGGAGGGGATGAAATCGCCCTGCATACGCTCGTTCTGAAGGCGCAGCATCATTACCACATCGCTTCCGGGAAGTGCGGCGTCAAAGCTGTGGAAAGCTTCCACCCCAAAGCTTGAGATGCTTTCGGGCATCAGCGCTGGGGGCGCGACCACGCGCACCTGTGCGCCCAGCGTTGTCAGGCTGATCATGTTGGATCGGGCCACGCGGCTGTGGAGGATGTCGCCGCATATCGTGACGACCAGTCCATCAATCCTGCCCTTGCGACGGCGGATGGTGAGGGCATCCAGCAGGGCCTGTGTGGGATGTTCATGCGTGCCATCACCAGCGTTGAGTACTGGGCAATCGACCTTTTGCGAAATCAGGTCGACCGCGCCCGAACTGGCATGGCGGATGACGATGGCATCTGCGCGCATGGCGTTGAGCGTCATCGCGGTATCGATCAGCGTTTCGCCCTTTTTGGTGCTCGACTGCGCGACGTGCATATTGACCACATCCGCACCGAGCCGTTTGCCAGCGATTTCGAACGAAAGCAGTGTGCGTGTGCTATTTTCGAAAAAGGCGTTGATGATGGTCAGTCCGCGAAGCCTGTCATCATGCTTGGTCGCGCCGGATCGGTTGAGGGCGACCCATTGTTCGGCTTCGGCGAGAATAAACTCGATTTCCCAAGGTTGGAGCCCGGCAATGCCAAGGAGATGCCTGTGCGGGAAGGCGGCGGAACCTGCTGGAAAGCGGCCCGGTGAAGCGGTGGATGTCGATGTCATTAAAGCCAGTGCCTTAGGCGCGTTGGCGCAGACTATCAAGCCATCTGTTCAGGCCACCAACGCATCAATCGCACCCTGCAGGATATGCGCTGCGGCGGCGCTATCGATCCGCTCGGCGCGTTTGGCACGGCTCAGGTCGGCTTCGATCATTGCGCGCTCGGCGGCAGCGGTTGACCAGCGTTCGTCCCAAAGCAGAATGGGCAGCCCGATGTCGAGGATGTTGCGCGCGAAAGCGCGGCTCGATTGGCTGCGCGGGGATTCGCTGCCGTCCATGTTGATCGGCAGGCCGATGACGATGCCTGCGGTCGGGCGGGTGGATATGGCCGCTTCCAAACGTGCCTTGTCCTTTGCAAATTTGCTGCGCGTTATCAAGTCAGCGGGGGAGGCGAAGCTCCAGCCAGCATCGCAGAAAGCCGTTCCGATGGTCTTGGTGCCAACATCCAGCCCGATCAGCACTCCTCCGGAAGGCAGTGCGTCGCGGAACTCTCTGGCAGCGGTTGTGATCAGCGCGCCAGGAATTTCTCTATCCTCCACAAGGCATCCGCGCGGACATTCGCCCAGAAAAGTGGGAAATCATATACATGGTAGTTGTTGCCCGGAAGGACGTAGGGCCC
>DASUDM010000168.1:0-3366 GCA_036275575.1 Sphingorhabdus sp.
CCGATGCCCAGCGAGCCAACGGCAGCGGGCATCATGAAGCCGTGGGCAAAAAGGCCCTTCACAAGGGCGACTATCCCGAAAAGGATGGCTAGCGCGAGGCCGACTTCGTGGACCAGCGGCGAAAACAGGAAGCCTCCTGCCGACGCCAGCAAGGCCAGCATCACCGATGTGGCAAGGCAGTGAACAAGGCACAGGCCAGCAAGGCTCAGACCGAGCCCGTCCCAGCGCTTTTCGCGCCAATATGCCTGCAATGCGATCACAAACTGCCTTCCTGAGTCGCTATATGGCAAATCCTGCCCGACGTTACAACATATCATTTCATTGATTAGCTGCATTCAAACCGGTTGCGCTGCCCATATGTCTGAATTATGTTAAACGCTTCTTCGGGGGAGGGAACCAATGAACGATGCTGTCAAACCGCCGGTTGCATTCTGGATTGTCGGCGGGCTTTCGCTTGTCTGGAACCTGTTCGGCGCAGTCGACTATGTGATGACGCAAACAAAGAACGCCGCCTATCTGGCCCAGTTTACCCCCGAACAGCGCGCCTATTTCGATAGTTTCCCGATGTTCATGGAAGGCGCCTGGGCGCTGGGCATCTGGGGAGCGGTCGCGGGTTCGCTCCTGCTGCTCGCGCGCAGCCGCCATGCGGTGCTTGCCTTTGGCACCTCGCTATTGGGCCTGCTGGTCAGTACAATCTGGCAATTCGGGCTTTCCGGCGCGGATGTGGCGCGCATTTTCGGCGGTGGACCGATGATCATGACAGCCTTTATCTGGGCGGCTGCGATCGCATTGTTCGCCTATGCGCGCAAACAACATGCAAAAGGCATTCTGCGCTGAAACAGCCCGTCATGTGACGTGATGTTACATGTTTATTAACCACGGTGCGCTAGCAGCATGCCATGCGCAAAATGCTGCTCGCCCCTGCCTTGTTCGTGCTCGCCCTGGCTGCGAGCCCGGCAAGCGCACTGTATGAAGGCTTGCAATGCGTGCCCTTCGCACGCGCGATGACGGGCGTTACCATCTACGGCGATGCCCATACCTGGTGGGAGCAAGCCGAAGGCCGGTTCGAGCGCGGCAACAAACCGAAGGTCGGCGCGGTGATGACCTTCATACCATATGGCAATATGCGGCTAGGCCATGTCGCCGCTGTGCGGAAAATCGTCGACAATCGGACACTGTTGATCAGCCATGCCAATTGGTCGACAATTGATGGCATCCGCGGACATATCGAAGAAGATGTACGCGTCATCGATGTGTCGGAAGATAATGACTGGAGCCGTGTTCGCGTCTGGTACACACCCAATGGCGCGTTGGGCGGCAATGAATGGCCGCTGCACGGCTTCATCTATCCGCAGAAAGTCCGCAAGGAAAAAGAGGCGCGCGCTGCGCTAGCCGCCGTTCTCGCCCGAACGCCCCCGGCACGGCCAAGCTCGCAACAGGCAATTTTCAGGGAAGAAGGCCCGGAGCGAACCGCACCGCGGATATCCCCTGCCAAAATTGCCTCTGCCAAACCGGTGCAAGCCCCGGCCAAGGCAAAGGGATTTGCGCTTTCACCTCGCCTGCTGGCCGAGCTCGAACGGGCTGACGACTTCGCGCTTTCCTCCAGCCTTCTGGCTGAAATCGACAAGAAGGCGAAAAAGGAAGCCAAACGCCCTCGTAAAAGCTGACGCAGCTATTTCGGCTTCCGGAATTTGAAAACGAAACGATCGGTCTTGCCGCGCAGCGCCGGATCGAAGACATTCTTGGCGTAATCGTCATCTTTGGTCCGCAAATGCTGGCTTTCGCCGACAAGCTTGAAACCGGCGCGCGCAAAATCAGCCTTCACGACCTCGGGATCGATTCGATGCACGGCGTCAACGGTGGCGCGGGTATCGCCCTTGGCGCCGACATGGTCGACCACACCGACAATCCCGCCGGGCTTCATCGCCACATACAACCGCTTGAGCACAGCGTCCGGATCGGTTTTGGGCACGTTGAAACGATCCGACTGCCAATAAAGATCGTGGTAGACGAGGTGGAACAGGGCAAAGTCATAGCTTTTTGCCGGCGCGCTCCAGCTATCGAACGGGCCGGTCGCATAGGAAATGGCGGGTGCACGAACGGCAATGTCCGCCCACTTCGCCTTGATCGGATCGCTGCCGGCAAATCCTGCGGGGTTCCAGGCAACCACCTTGCCCTTGGGGCCGACCGCCTTGGCCATGATCTCGGCATAATAGCCGCCGCCGGTCATGTAATCGAGCGCGATCATGCCCTTTTTGAGGCCAAGAAACTGCAACGTCTCCACGGGCTTGCGACCTTCATCCTGCTTGATGTCCGCTGCCGCGCGGCCTTCAATGGCGAGCCAATCCGACTGCCCCTTGGCCGATAGCATGGCAGGGGTAGCGGCAAGCGCCGCGATTATGATCCATTTGCGCATGAAACTGCTCCCTTGTCCTTATGGCCAGATGATGCGCCTCCCTTGGCTTAAAGGCAATCGCCGCTATCGAAAGGCTGTTGGCGTTGGTCGATTTGACCATGGTCAATGACCGGCGCGCCCATTCTGCCAAGATGATACAAACAGCAGCCAAGGAGGCGCACATGCTAAAGGTCGAAAAAGACGCAAAGGCGGGTTATCTCGAACTCACCGTCGATGGCGTGGTCCACAAGGATGAATATCAGCAGGCGGTCGATGCGGTCGATGAATTGCTGAAAACGCATGAGCAGATCAACGTTGTCGAGGTCGTCCGCGATATCGGCTGGGTGGATGCGCAGGTGTGGTGGAAAGACCTGCTCTTCCACCTGTCGCACCGCAACTTTGTCCACCGTGCCGCCGTGGTCAGCGACAATGGCTGGATCGGCCCGATGACACGGATGTTCGCGCCTTTCTATCCTGCAGCAATCCGCACTTTCGGGCTCGACCAACTGGAATATGCCCGCACTTGGGCAAAGGTTGGCGACTTGCACCGCGCCGCCGATTAACGCCCGAACTTCCGCTGCGTCTTCCCGAACCGTAATTTCCGCGTTCCCGGCTTGCCCTCGCTTGCCCGGCCCTTGGGCGCCGTGACGCGCTGTTCGTGCGGCAGGCCGAGTTCCTCGGCCTCGAGCGCGCGGATTTCGTCGCGAAGACGGCCGGCTTCTTCGAACTCGAGGTCGGCGGCGGCGGCGCGCATCTTTTTCTCCAGTTCCTCGATATAGGCGCGCAGATTGTGGCCGACGAGGTTGTTGGCGCCCTCGGCATCGATCTCGACCAGCACGCCATCGCGGCTCGCGGTATCGGCGACGATATCGTGGATGTTGCGCTTGATTGTGGTCGGGGTGATGCCGTGCAGCTCGTTATAGGCGCGCTGCTTCTCGCGCCGCCGGTCGGTCTCGCGCATCGCGCGTTCC
>DASUDM010000169.1:0-13360 GCA_036275575.1 Sphingorhabdus sp.
AGTGGCATCGAGCTTTCCATCGATGATTTCGGGACAGGCTATTCGTCTTTGCAATATCTGCGCGATTTGCCGGCGAACCGGCTCAAAATCGACCAGACCTTCGTTGCCCGCATCGAACATTCGGCAACCGACCGTGCAATCATCTCCACCATAGGGCATCTGGCGCACGCGCTGAACATGCGGGTGGTCGCTGAAGGCGTCGAAACGGAAGCCCAGCGCATGCTGCTCCGTGCGTCGGGTTGCGATGAATTGCAGGGCTTCCTTTTCGGCCGTTCGCTTACAGTAGATCAATTGCGCATGATTTTCGGCGCAGGTGCGGTGGCGGTGCAACAATGAACCGTCTGTTCAAAAACATGGCTCCTTTGGCGCCGGAGCAGGAGATCCTCCTTAACCGGCTCGTCATGGGTACGGCTTCGTGCGTCGCGGTCTATTTCCTCGCTTATAACAGCTTCATTCTCGCGGCCTTTGGCGTTTACCTGTCACTGAACGCGACCTTGTTCGCGATGCGCTACAAGGGGATATGGCGCGAAGAATGGCGTTGGGTTGCTGCCATTATCCTGGACATCGGAATGGCATTTGCCGTCATGATGCGGGCAACCGAAACCATGTCCTTTTTCTACCCATTGCTGCTTTGGGTCATATTGGGCAACGGCTTCCGTTATGGCGTGCGATACCTCGTTTTCGCCTCGTTCATGTCGGTATTGGCATTCGGCACCGTCGTAATGACAACGCCATATTGGGAGCCCAACCGCATATTGGGTTATAGCCTCACCTTGGCACTGATCGTCATCCCCGCTTATTGCTCTACGTTGATCCGTAAATTGTCCAAGGCAAAGGAAGAAGCCGAAGCCGCAAACCGAGCCAAGGGTTACTTCCTAGCGAGTGTTAGCCACGAACTGCGTACACCGCTGAACGCCATTATCGGCTATGGTAACCACCTGCGGCAAATGGCGATGCCGAAGAACCAGCATGACATGGTCGAGGCCAGCGTGCTTGCCGGTGAGCACCTGCTTCACCTCATCGACCAGCTGATCCAGGTCGCCAAAAGCGACAGCAAGGCAGCCAAGATTATTACGCGCCCGCTGCGTATCACCGACCTTCTTACCGAAATTCGCGACATCATGCTTGTGCGGGCAGACGATAAAGATCTGGCGCTGCAAATTGCCGCCGAGCCGATGAGCGACCAGTTGGTCGACGGCCCGGCCGATATCATTCGCAACATTCTTTTGAACCTGACTGGCAATGCGATCAAATTCACCGAGTCTGGCGCAGTTTCAGTCAATGCTGGCTTGAAGAAGGTGGACGACAAGTCGGTGCTCTGGTTCAGCGTTGGCGATACCGGTATCGGCATTGCGCACGAAGCGATCGAAAAGATTTTCGAGCCTTTCCAGCAAGCCGACGACACAGTTATGAATCGCTTTGGTGGCACCGGACTCGGACTGGCGATATGCAAACAGCTGGTTTCCCAAGTTGGCGGGCAGATCACCGTCGACAGTGTCATCGGGAAAGGCAGCACCTTCACGGTCGAAATTCCTGTCACGGCCGTCGAAGTGGAATCCACTGGCAGCGACGCCAACACGGATCGTCCAGTACGCATCCTCGCATTGGGCATGTTTGAGCATGAGCTGCTGGCCAAAGCACAAAATGCCGGCAACTACAGTGTGAAAAGCATAACCTGTCGCGATGCTGGAGACCTCGAAAAGGCAATGGCCGGTTCGGATCTATCAGACTTCGACATCGCCATGATCGACGACCGGGTAGCACAAGCCTTCACATCCGAATCCCCGATTTGGAAGGGCTTTACCGATGCCGAAGTCGCCGCCGTCCTTGTTTCGCACGACCGGGAGCCCGATTTGGGCGAAATCGAACTGCGGGCGGCTTTTGCGACGGTTATACCTGCCGATGCAAGTTTCAACCAATTGCGCAGCGCGGTGAGGATTGGATGTTCGTTCGCGCACAAGCCACATTTCCATGAACGGGCCGAGCGCACTGAAATTGCAGGGGCCAAGCAATATGCTCCACGTTCGGTTCTGGTTGCCGATGACAATCGGACCAACCGCAACATCCTGACCGCAATACTGGAAACCGCCGGCCACAAGGTTACCCAAGTGTGCGATGGCGATGAAGTGCTCGAAATCCTTGAAAAGGAGTCGTTCGACATTGTCCTTTTGGACGTCAACATGCCCCGCATGAACGGTATCGATGCATGCAGCATGTGGCGCCAGATCGAGGGCAATCGGTCGCACTTGCCGATCATCGGCGTAACGGCAGATGCGACCGCTGAAACAGAAGCCCGTTGCCTGGGTGCTGGAATGGACCTTCGACTGACCAAGCCAATCAATTCTGGCCTGTTGCTCGCTACCATTGAACGATATTGCGGGGATAACGATTCCTTACCCGTCTTGCCTGACGCATCGGAAGACCCATTCAACGTCGTCGTTGCGCTCAACAATTCAGCGCAGCCTGCACTTGAAACAACGGCGATCGATCCAGGCCATATCGCTTATCTTCAGTCGATTGGCGGCAGTGATTTCCTCACCGAAATGATCGAGGGCTTCGTCGAAGATTCGATGGAGAGCAATGCATCAATGGCAAAAGCTTTGGAAAACCGGGATCCTGCGCTTTTCCGGTTTGCCGCACATGCTTTTAAAAGTGCATCGAACAACATTGGTGCCATGCAGCTTTCGGCTTTATGCAGCCGTCTCGAAAAAATAACCGAAGCTGAGTTCAATGACAAAGGGCGGTCTTATCTCGTTCAGGTGGAACGGGAGCTAGATCGGGTCAAATTCGAACTTGATGCGATTAATGGCGTCGAGAAACGCAAGGTCGGTCTTTAGACCGACTCCAGGCTGCGGCGAATGCGGCGTTCTTGCGCATCGGCCAGTCGCTCCATCTTGCGGACATCTGCATCTGTCAGCGTCATCGCAGTTTCTGCCCAAAGCGCAGTGATGCGCATCAGTTCATCCAGTTCGACGGGGTCTGCTGCGCGACGTGCACGATAGACGGCACGTTCAGCAGCGAAACGGTTCCGGTTGCGCTGGCAATATTCCACGATTGCAGCTTCACCCTGCCCGTCTTCGGCGAGAATATCGACAATACCCAATTCGTGCAGTTCTTCGGCGGAATAAATCTTGCCTTCCAGGATGAACTGCTCTGCCATTTTCCTGCCGACACGGCGGAGAAGGAAGCTGTAGGCGCCCATTCCAGGGAAAAGATTGAATACTATTTCGGGCAATCCTAGGCGCGCGCTACGCTCTGCGACAAGAATGTCGAATGCAAGGGCATGTTCAAAACCGCCACCCAATGCATCTCCTTGTACCAAAGCCATGGTGATAATCGGCGCACCAAAGGCATTTGAATTGGCAAATTGCATCCGAACACAGGTTTCGGCATATTTGCGCAT
This sequence comes from Sphingorhabdus sp., assembly GCA_036275575.1. Classification (GTDB taxonomy): domain Bacteria; phylum Pseudomonadota; class Alphaproteobacteria; order Sphingomonadales; family Sphingomonadaceae; genus Sphingorhabdus_B. The sequence continues at coordinate 3,404 of DASUDM010000169.1, forward strand.
CGCTGAAAGGTCACGCGTACGTATGCATTCGGCGAAATGCCGCAAATCACCGCCAAGATTGTAAATTCCCGGCGTCTTTGAACCGCAGACGAAATAGCGCAAATCATCAGGCCCGCCATTTGCGGGGCGCGCATAGTTGTCAGCGATCCAATCCTGCACTTCCTGAACTTCTGCGCCCAGGCTGTAAGTATAGCTCGGGCGTCCGCGCTGGTTCATGAAACACCAGAAAATCTGGTCATGCTTGTCATGTCGCAAGATGATTTCGTCGAACTTTCGGCCGATAATCGGCAAGCCGAACTGATCCCCGGAACCGAATTGCGGTCGGGACAAATCAACGGACATGCGCGACGAAGCGTCGGACAAGGGGTTATAAGTAGCCATTTCGCTCCTTAAGCGACCTTATGCCTGGCCACCCCAACCGGCACGGCTTCCATAGCACAAAATGCATAGGAACAAGGGTAAAAAACGTTTCAGGGCAGTAACGAGTGCATTTTGCTCCCAACAATTGATCTGCACGCTATTTCTTCAGGCAATGATTTGCGCCGAGTAAGTTAGCCTCTGTTGGAATTCAGAAACGCGTATGGCCAGTGGCCGCCTATCGACATTATTCTGAATTTGATACGCTATCGAATATTCCCGCCGGCGGCAGCAAGCGCCGCGTCATGGCTTGGAAAGTTCAAAGCACAGCGCCGCAAAAAATCGTCGATTTTACCCATATCGGCCAACGGTAACCCAGATTCCGGCGGGAAGAGCATCTGCTCATCTGGGAAAGCGCCATAGCCAGCAAAAAGGCAATGCCAAGAAAGTGCTGCGTAATATTTTGAAATTCCTTGCCTTTGCACTTCAATATCGAGTTCGCCACCCTTGAACCAGCACGTCATCAACGCCTTGAGTGAATCAGAAAGATTGTCGTTTTTCGCGTTCAGATGCCAATACTCGCCCTTGCCGCGACTGTTCAGGCGGAAATGGGCGACAATATAATCCCTGATCCCATCATAACGGGCACCGATGGATTTATTGAACTCGCTTCGATGTTCTGCAGTGAAACCACCCGCTTCAAAGGCATCGGCAAAGCCCTCTACCGTTGCCTGCACAACGTGTAATGCGGTTGCTTCCAAAGGTTCGATAAAGCCCTGACTCAGCCCTACAGCGAGGCAGTTTCCAACCCAGCTGTTGGCGACACGGCCAACTTTCATTTGCAATCGTCGGGCCTCAACTGGCGTATCGAGCATCCCGAGATGGGTCCGGAGTTCGGTTTCCGCGTCGTCATCACTGATGAACTGGCTTGAATAAACATATCCGTTACCGGCCCGGTTGGTCAGCGGGATATGCCATGCCCACCCCGCCGAAAGCGCCGTCGCCCGCGTCTGGCACAGTATGCCACCTGCATCGTTGGCGGTCGGCATCGCCACAGCCCGATCGTTGAACAGATTTTCCGCAAATGAGATGAAGGGTTCTCGCAACGCTTGCTGGACGATCATCGAGCGGAAACCGCTGCAATCGACGAAGAAATCTGCAGCGAAAAGATCACCGCCATCTAGTTTCAGCGCAGTCACTTTGCCATTTTCGTCGATCTCGACATCGTTGACGGTGCGGCTGATATGTTCAACCCCCAGCTTGCCCGTGGCAAACCCGCACAGGAATGCACCGACAAGATTGGCGTCGAAATGATAGCCATAGGCGATGTCGAACGGGAAGTTTTCGTTCGGAACGGGCGCCTTTCCGAGCTTTGCGAGCTGGCTGGAGATAAAAAACCGGTCCGGATGTGCCCAAACATCACGCCCCGTCCGACGCGCGCGGGTGTGGAAGAAGAAATGCGGTGCGGTATGATGGTCCAACTCGGTCTGGAAGGGATGGAAATAGCTTTCAAAGCCCTTCGCACCGGACCAACCATGAAACGCAATTCCAGCCTTATAGGTTGCATTGCAGGCAGGCATCCATTCGGATTCATCTATTCCCAGCGAATGGAAAAAGGCCCGCAATTGTGGAGTAGACCCCTCACCGACCCCGATTATTCCAATATCCGGTGATTCTATGACGGAGACCCGATGTTGCGGCCATCGCGCCGCAAGCAGGCAAGCTGCCATCCATCCTGCGGTGCCGCCGCCCATGATGCAAAAGTGCAAAGGGCGAACAGCGCTCATTTTCTGTTCTTGAGCACGAATGCCAAGGGCACATGAACGCGTTCGCGCCAAGCAGCCTCATTATGGTCAGTTCCGACATATATTTTACTAACCCAGTTGCTGCCCTGCTTCCAGCCTTGGGCCTTGAAAATGGCGTCCATCCGCACGCTATACGGTTGATAGAAACCATCGAGGTTGATCGATCCATGGTCGGTATAAAAGCGGTTGCCCCCCGGACGCATCCGGCTTTGCGATAGCCACATTTCAAAAGCAGATGTGATAGCAGCAATATCAGCTTCATCCGCTTTCGTCGGGTCTGCCAGTGGCCAATGGATAGAGAGCGCTGCGGCATTCCCGAAAACATCCGGATACTCGCCCATTCCGTACAATGAAATGAGCCCGCCCATGCTCGAGCCCATCAACGATGTCGAACTTCGTCCGGGCAATGTTCGATAGCTCTTGTCGATATGGGGCTTCAACTCTTTCACCAGGAATTGAAGATAGTTGTCTGCGAGGGAGTGTCCGCCATGAAGCGCTTCTATGCGTTTACGCAATGCTTCTGGCAAATTGGCCACGACTTTTGTTGGCAGATATTCGCGGCCGCGCAAATTGGTGTTCCAGACGCCCACGACAATCGCCTGCCGCTTACGGGCGGCCATTGCCTCATCGATACCCCACTCCTTGCCTCCATAAGCATAGCCGGGTTCAAACAGATTTTGGCCATCGTGCATGTAAATGACCGGATAGCGCTTCATCCCTTTGTCATAGCCCCCTGGCAACAATATCGTGACATTGCGCGGCTGCACGAACGATGACGGAAAATTTTCGAGCCGGACCAGCCTTGCTTCTGCACGAGGTGCGACTGTCACAGCAATCAGCGCCAAGGCCAAGCCGACAATGAAGCGAAACGCATGCGACATAGCTAACGCCTTTCCAAAATCAGCGCCCCATATGCACCGACCTGCCAATCTCCCTCTAGGTTCAAGCTTTCGATTACATGCCACTTATGCGCCTCTTCTGGCATCCAGTTCATGTTGCCTGCACCCAAGTTGAAAATACACAGCAAGCGCTGGTCTTCGCTCCGCCGTTCAAACACAAGCGCCGAATCCTGGGCAATCAGGATACGAATGTCCCCCGATCGCAAGGCTTCATTTTTTCGGCGCAAGGCAATGAAACGCTTCGTGTCTGACAGTATCGAAGCGGGTTTCCCCAATTGGCGATCAACAGCCTTTGCAGCATGATCACAGCCAAGTGGCAGCCAAGGCTCATTTTGCGAGAAGCCGCAATTGGTTGCCTCTGCTAACCAAGGCATGGGCGTACGTGTGCCATCGCGTGACAATGTCAGCGGCCAGTTGGCTATCGCTTCCGGATCCTTCAGCTTTTCAAAGGGAATGTCGACCTGAGTCAGCCCCAGTTCCTCGCCTTGCCAAATAATGGCATTGCCCCGCAGGCAAAGGAACAACAGCATCGCCATTCGGGCATAATCGTCCCGAGCCTCTACCGGCGCCCAACGGCTAATCCAGCGCGGGGCATCATGATTGGAAAATGCCCAACTCGGCCACCCAATTCCTTCTTCTGCAGGCCAGTTCTCGACAGCTTCCCGAACCAGCGCCGGGGTCAGTTTGTCTGCATAAAGAAAGTCAAAGCCATAGGCGCTGTTGAAATGGGTATCCCCCGCGGTGAACGCTTTCATCTCGCGGTCAGGTTCTGCGCCACCAACTTCGGCGACTGTGAAGCGTTCCGGATACTGATCGGTCAACGCCCGGATGCGTTCAATGAACAGCGGTATGTCCGGATGTGATTGGTTGTGTATTTTCAATTGGAAATCGAATGGCCGGGTGCGGATTCCGTTTCCCGACGGAGCCGGCGGGTTATCCTTCAGCTCGAGATCGTGCATCGCAAAATTGATGGCATCGACGCGGAAGCCATCAACACCCCGGTCGAGCCAAAACTTTGCTACTCCCAACAACGCATCCTGCACCGCCGGATTGTGCACGTTCATCTGCGGCTGCTCGCGCAAGAAGTTGTGCATATAATATTGGCCACGCCTTGCATCCCAGGTCCATGCGGGGCCGCCAAATACCGACTGCCAGTTATTAGGGGGGGAACCATCTGCCTTTGGATCCGCCCAAACATACCAATCCGCCTTGGGATTGTCGCGTGATGACCGGCTCTCTGCAAACCAGCAATGCTGGTCCGATGTGTGCGAATAGACCTGGTCGATGATCAATTTCAGGCCAAGCGAATGCGCCTTGGCTATCAATTCGTCGAAATCGGCCAAAGTTCCGAAAATCGGATCGACGCCGCAATAATCCGCCACGTCATAGCCGAAATCGCGCATCGGCGAAGTGAAGAACGGGGAGAGCCAGATGGCATCGACACCAAGCGAAGCGACATAATCGAGCTTCGAAGTAATCCCGGGCAAATCACCAACACCATCGCCGTTGCTATCCAAAAAGCTGCGCGGGTAAATCTGGTAGATAACCGCCCCTCGCCACCATTGGTGCTGCGCGGTTTCAGCGAACATAATTTTCTGCATATCGTTCATTTTACGAGGCAAATCGCGTATCCAAGGGGCGCAAGGTTAAAGCTGGCAGAGCCCGGCGCACGTACTGCAGAAGGACAATTCCCGGCTAATGTTTCAAATCCCCCAACCTTCGTCTCAACCTCCACATTGGCATTCAAGGGTTCGGTCGATGTATTGAATACAGCGAGGATTTCTTCCCCACTCTCCTGATCCACTCGCGAATACGCTAACAGTCCGGGCTTTTCCGAATAATTGCGGATAATCTGCTCCCCCCGACGCAATGCGCTATATTTCGTCCGCAATTCGGCGAGCTGCGCTATTGTCATATAAACGGGATGTGACTGACTGAAGTTATCGCGATTATGGTCCGACTGCGTGCCGACAAGCTTGTTGTCGAGATAGACCGCCACCTTTGAAGCAAAAAGCGTTTCGCGTGCATCCTGGTCATTGCCATCGCCGGCAAATCCCTGCTCGTCACCCGAGTAAATTGTCGGTACGCCGCGCATAGTGAACATGATGGCATGGCCTAGCTGAACGCGCTTCAATGTTTCGGCATCGTCGGCATTCGGCTGTGCAAGGCGCATTTCGCGGGCAAACCGCCCATTATCATGGTTACCCAAAAAGATGGGCAGTCGTCGACCTTGGTTGGTGCTTTCAGCATATAACGCGTCGGCATCTATCAGCTGGTTGAACACTTCCGTGCCCAAACGCCCACCGACCGCTTCAATGGCCGCGCGACGAAATGCGAAATCGAGCACGGACGGCAATCCGGCAACACGCGTGTAATAGGCCTGGTCATGGACGTTCGCACCGTCATTCGCGACTTCGCCGAAGATATGAAAATTGGGGATGCCCCGCGCTTTGGCTTTTTCCATTATAGCCGGGGCGAATTTTTGCCAGAATTCCGGGTTCACATGCTTCGCAGTGTCGATGCGAAAACCGTCAATGCCGTATTTATCAATCCACGAACCGTAGATTTCTATGAATCCATCAACCACGCGCGGGTTTTCGGTGTACAAATCATCCAGCCCGACAAAATCGCCCATCGTGCTGTTTTCGCCACGAAAAGTGGTGTCGCCGCGATTATGATAATAGCGAATATCGTTTAGCCATGCCGGGACTTTCACATTGGCCTCTGCCTTCGGCACGACCGGCGTATAGGCAAAATTCATATCCGTCAGCTTGGCAAAATTCTCCGCTGTACGAACGCGATCACCTTCAAAGCCCGGATTGATCGGGGCACCATCCGCTGCCCGTCGCGAATAGGGGAAATCGGCACGACTGCGGTACGCACAAGCCGATGTCGGGCACTCCTTATACTGGATGACGTCTGCGGTGTGGTTGGTGATGATGTCCATATAGACTTTCATCCCCCGCGCATGCGCGGCTTCTACAAAGGCCTTGAACTCTTCATTGGTTCCAAAATGCGGGTCCACAGACGTGAAATCAGTCACCCAATAACCGTGATAGCCGGCAGTTTCCTGTCCCGGACCGCCCTGAACCGGCTTGTTCTTGAATATGGGCGCAAACCAGATCGCCGTCATCCCCAGCGACTGGATGTATTCGAGCCGCTCGGTCAAACCTTTAAGATCACCGCCTTGGTAAAAGCCCTTGTGGGTCGGATCGAAGCCATGCTTCATCCGGTCACCCTTGATACCGCCAGTATCGTTCTTTGGATCACCATTGGCAAAGCGATCCGGCAGCACGAAATAGATGACCTCATCTTCCGGCAAACGATCACGGAAAGATTGCGCGGCCAACGGCGAAATTGCGGTGGCGGCCAAAGCTGCAGCCAAGAGCAGTTTGCGCATCATAAATCTCCGGAAGAACAGTTTTGGCGAATATAGTCGGCATGTTCAGGCATGCGGGCGACCTTGGCGGCAATCACCTCTTCGATAGACGCCAGATATTTATCGACAGCCTCGTCGCCGGGGGCATTTGCCAAGGGGTGATGGGAAGCGGGTTCAATCCCCTGCCCGATCAACACCTGCAACCAACCAGTCTCGGTGAACAGTTCTTCATTGTAGCGGAACAAACGCCCGCTCGATCGGAACAGTTCCAGCTTATGTTGAAGGCTGTCGGTCAGTTCGAGATTGCGGCAAGCCTGCCAGAAAGGTTCGTCGCGACCATTGGCCCAATAGTGGAGCATCAGGAAATCGCGGATCGTTTCAAACTCAAAAGTCATCTGGCGGTTGAAACGCTCAACCTCCGCCCCGGCAATTTCACCGGCGGGTAACAGGTCGATCAGATGTTTGATGCCCGATTGCACCAGATGCAGACTGGTCGATTCCAATGGCTCGAGGAAACCGCACGAAAGCCCCAATGAAACGACATTCTTTTTCCAGAATTCGCGGCGGTGGCCGGTTGTGAAGCGAATCGGACGGGGATCAGCCAGCGGTTTGCCATCAAGGTTCGCGAGCAGCGTTTCTGCCGCGCGATCATCATCGATATAATCGCTGCAATAAACATAGCCATTGCCGATGCGATGCTGCAGCGGAATGCGCCACTGCCAGCCCGCCTCGCGCGCCGAAGCCCGCGTATAGGGCAAAAGCTTTTCAGCGGATTCACAAGGTACAGCCAAAGCACGATTGCACGGCAGCCATCTTGACCAGTCAACATATTCCGAACCGACCGCCTCACCGATCAACACCCCGCGAAAGCCCGAGCAATCGATGAACAGATCGCCTTCGATCAGTTCTCCGCTTTCCAATTTGACACCAGTAACAGCTCCGCTCTCGGCATTAAGCGGCACGTCGATAATGCGGCCTTCATGGCGGATAACACCCCGCGTCTCAGCATGTTTACGCAGCATTGCGGCATAAAGCCCGGCATCGAAATGATAAGCATAAGTGGGAGCACCCAAAGGCGCTTGCGGCAGCGGGTCAGTGCGCGAAAAACGGTTTGCCCGCGCGGTGCATTCGGAAAGGCTGTAACGATCAAGCGTGCGGGCCTTGCCGCGCGCCTTGGCCTGCAACCAGTAGTGGTGGAAAGGGATAAGGCCCAGATCGCGCCCCACATGCCCGAATGCATGCATGTAGCGATCACCCGGTGCGCGCCAGCCATCAAATTCGATGCCCAGCTTGAACGTGCCCTTGGTCGCTTTCAGGAATTCGTTCTCATCGATTCCCAAAACGCCATTGAACAACAAAATTTGGGGAATGGTCGCCTCACCTACGCCAACCGTTCCGATTTGATCGGATTCGACAAGGGTAATCTTCCAATCGGGTGTCAGAAGCCGGGATAGCGCAGCCGCAGCCATCCAACCCGCAGATCCGCCCCCGACAATGACTATACGCATCTGTCCTGCCTGCCTTGTTTGCGGAGCCGCACGGCCCGAAAATCAATGGGGCGCCGCCGACGGCAGCGCCCCATTTGTAGGTATCAGAACTTGAAAGTGATGCCAGCCTGATAACGGCGGCCATATGTCTGATAGTCGATCACTTCAAGCGGAGCGCCCGGATTGATCGTCGAGAACGGCTCGTTCGTCAGGTTCTGGCCCTGGATGAACAGCGACAGGCCTTCGAGGCTGCTGCCCGGCTGGAAGTCATAGCCAAGCTGAGCGTCGACGATCATTTCGCCGCGTGCACGGCGGCGGACGCGGTTGCCACCGAAGCCGGACAGTTCGCCCTGGAAGGTCGAACGGTAACGGACGCTACCACGGGCGCTGAAGCCATTCTTTTCGAAATAGGCGGTGCCGTTGGCAACCCAGCGCGAATAGCCATCAATGTCGCCATAGGGCTGACCCGGAGCCGGACGCAGCTTGCTCTTGGTGTAAGAGACACCGCCGGTTACACCAAAGCCTTCAAGCGAGGGTGTAATGGCTTCGAACGGCAATGTACCAGCAAGTTCGATACCGTAGATCTTGCCGCCGTCACCATTGAGCGGCGCATTCAGTGTACCAATGCGCGAAGGAACGACTTCTGCGCCGAGCGGGAAGCCCGTGTAATCGAACGGGAATTCCGCATTGTAGATCCAGTTCAGCAACTTCTTGTAGAAGAGCTGGGCTGCGACATAGCCCTTGTTTCCGAAATATTTCTCGAAAGTCAGGTCAGCCGCGTTCGCACGGATCGGTTCGAGGAACGGATTGCCACCGCTGCCGCGGATAACCGGGGTCGGGCCGCTGCGATCCACGCCATAGCCAATGGCAACGCGCATCTGGTCCATGCGAGGACGCTGGATTTCACGAGCAAGGCCAAGGCGGATTACGAAGTCGCTTGGCGTACGAAGCGACAGGTTGAGGCTCGGCAACCAATCCGTGTAGCTGGTGCCAAGCGTCGTGGGCGTTGCCACGCCGTTGAAGAACAAGGCACCGGAACTGCTCTGGTCGACCTTGATCATCTGGACGCCGACATTCCCCGTCAGCTGGTTCGAACCAAGTTCGGTATCGATTGCTGCCTGCAGATAACCGGTAATCAGTTCTTCATTCACTTCGTAATTCTTGGAAATCACGTCCTGAACCGCATTGGGTACCAGGCGGTAGATTCCGTTATTAAGAAGTTCCTGGGGATCATAGCTGATGACCGGGCCGAGGCCGAGATAGTTCAGGTTGGTCGGACGCAGCAGATACTGGTCAGGCACGCGAAGATCAGCAGCACCGCTTGCGAGGACAACAAAATATTCGTCCGCGAACAACGATTTGCCGCGATCATTATAGGCAACACCGGCGCGAACCGCCGAGAAGAAGCCGTCCAGTTCCTTTTCAAGGTCGAAACGGACGGTGGTCAACTCATCGTCGACAAGGCGATCGTTGTAATAACCATCCTGGCCGCCCGCGATGCCGCCCCAGCCCATTGGTGAGGTCAGGCGGATCAGGTTCGGATCGGAATAGTTGAGCGTCGGACGGAACACGGTTCCGGAGGTGCTCTGCGTAAAACCGATGGTGTCACGAGCGCCAACGCCCTGGCCACGGCCGGTGCCAGCGTTCGATTCGAAAATCAGCTCATTGCGATCGGTGCGCGAGGTGCCCCAATCAAAGGTTGCGTTCCAGCCGTTACCGATGTCCCAATCAATGTTGAGGCCGGTCGAAAGCAGGTCTGCCGAGCGGACCAGCTTGTGGTTATTCACGACCGCTTCGATATTGGTGAAGGTGCCATTGACGATATGGCCGTCCTGCACGGTGTACCCCGGGTTGATACCCGCCGAAGTCCAGCCAAACGCGCTCGACAACGGCAATTCGATACCGCGCTTGATGATATCGTCATCAAACTTCGAATAGAAGATATCGGCAGTCAGGCGGACATTGTCCGAAAGGTCGCCCTGCAAGGTTCCGCCTAGGCCAAAACGCTTCAGATTGGTCGAGGTAACGAA